>JAHDDR010000049.1:20760-25334 GCA_020629255.1 Saprospiraceae bacterium
AAATACAAGGTATTGGTTCCTTTGTAGAACATTTTATGTAGGGGAACATTATAATCATCTAAGGAGGCATCAACGGTTACATAAGGTTTTATTTTTTCTATGATTTCCGGATAAAAGGAAGGGATGGCTTGAAGCTCGTAAATGGCAACGAATTCTCCGGTTTCTGTACGATAATTAATGAGATCATTGATCTGGAGATTGCTCAAAATTCTGAGTTGAGCCAAATCTTCGGCACTGGCGTTATTTAAGTTGAGTGGTTTTTTTTTGTATCCTGCCAAATCATCCAAAATATCATTCAAGTCAAATTCTGATTCATCATCCAAATTAGAAATATAATCTTCAATGATATCTTCATTGATTTCTAATTCATCTTCTGCGGGAGGGACAGTATCTAGTGAGATGACTGGAATATCATCTTGTCCGAAAAGGATATGGGAAAAAACAAATAGGGATATGATGCAAAGCGTTAAGTGTTTCATATGCTAAGGATTTCGGACAAAAAATTACTTCGTAGTTTCTGATGATGTTGATTTTTTACCCATTTCGAATGAAACAGAGATAGCGGGGGTGAAGCCTAAATCATAATGATAACTTGATGCCAGATCAATCATCAAACCATTTTTGAGTTTCAAGCCCAGACCAAAACTATTGAGTAGGGGATTGGTGCTAACGCCAGCTCTAAGACATAAAATGTCGATTAAGAAATACTCTACACCTGCTTTGAATACCATATCGAAGTCGATATCCTTTTCGAATTCTCCGGTAATCGTTAAATTTTTACCAGGCGAATAACCGGCGCCCAAACGGAAAATGGTGGGCACTTTTTCATCCGGAACAACCTCTTGTCGAATTGGATTGAAGATATGGGCACCAATGGTTAGGTTTTCAATAAGTTGTGCCTGAACACCCAATTCAAAGGTGAAAAGGGATTTACTTCCATAATCCGGAATGGAATAGCCTAAATAATCTAATTGTGCTCCGATGCTTATTTTCTTCGATAGTTTACGGGCATAGGCAATTCCGATTTTTTGTTCATTATAACCTGAAAAACCGAAATAATTCAAGGAAAGCCCGAAGGTTCCGGCATTGGTAGGGTAGGCAAATCCCCCAATAATCGAATTGATTTCAGAGGTAAGGAATCTACGTTCGGCACCAACGGAAAAACCCAAGCCTTCCATAAAAGCGATACCGGCTTGGTTGCTGAAAATACTATGGATATCGGAAAAAGTCGCAGCAGCATCTCCCATAGCCAATCCCCGGGCTCCAGACATGGGAGCAGAGCTGTTTTGGGCAGTCAGATTTACTTGTAAAAATACTGCTATGATTAGGATGAAAAGGTAATTTTTGATTTGCATGGTTAAAAAGTTCAAAATTCTTGAAATATATTTTTGACTAGGATACGTCGATTTCCAAACCGTTTTCTTGGGTTATTTTTGAATAATATTTACCAGCTTCAGTCATGGTTCTATCCTTGGTCTCCAAATCTATACGAACCAATCCAAAACGATAGGTAGGACCTAGGTTCCATTCAAAATTATCCCAAGTACTCCAATGGATATAACCTCGCAGGTCGACTCCGTCATCAATGACCTCATGCATGATTTTCAAGTAATCTTTAATGCTCGAAATCCTCACATCAGAATCTTCAGAACAGATTCCGTTTTCGGTAATCATGATGGGTTTTTTGTATTTGTTATGAAAATCCATAATGATTTCTTTAAAAGCAGAGGGTTTATAAGCCCACATCTTATCGTGTGGATAGCCCATTTTATCCAATTTGCCAGGGGTATCTATTTCAGTAATCGGAAAAGGGTTCATGGGAATGTGTGCATAATAACTTAATCCCCAATAGTCCAATTTTGCAAAATGGTTCGGAGCATACTCCATGAACCATTTTCGGGCAAATTTGGCGACAATTCTCCCAATAAAATTAATTCCTCTAAAGTCAACTGTATTACAAGAAATCCCTATCATTTTATCAGGATAAGATTTTTTGATGAGATCATAAACAATATCATGGGCTTTGCCCATATGTCGAATTACTTTATTGGCTTTGAAATAATTTTTCTTAAAAGGAGGGAAGCCACCAATCATAAAGCCATTAATGGCATATACATTAGGTTCATTGAAGGTATTCCAATTCTCGACGAGATCACCGAAGTGTTCAAGGCATTGTTCGGCAAAATTTACAAAAGCGGGTATATTATCCTCATTGAGCCAAGTCCCATTATTTTCAAACCAATTCGGGTTCATGAAATGGTGTATAACGAACATGATTTGAGTCCCTTGTTCATTCAATTTTTTGAAGAAATCACGGTATTCTTCAATTACTGTGGGATCAAAAGGAGCAAATGCTTCTGTTTGTAACCTAGACCAATCGACCCCACATCGGTACATATTGCCGAATTGGGTGATGTAGGTGATATCTTCATCTCTTCTTTTTTCATGATCGGTGGTACGATTGAACGTATAACCATCCAAGGATTTTACACCATTCCAATTGTGATCCCCGGCTGTTTCTACTTGAGCAGCCGCTGTGGAAGTACCCCAAATAAACCCTTCGGGGAATGCTAAAAATTTTGATTGACCCATATATTATATTAATAATATATGCAAGATAATAAAAGAGGTATATCATCCCAAAAAACTAATAGTTAACTCACGAAATTCTTAGAGAGTTTAAGATTCTTTATTACAAATCCAAAGGCAAGAAGTTACAGATTCTTTCCGTTTCAATGTAATTCTACAAGGTCGAAGAGGTAGTATGGAAGGTTCTATTTATCCAAAATAATCTTCTTAGTGATGTAGGTGTCTTGGAATTGCAATTGAACGAAATAAATTCCATTGCTCAAGTGGCTGAGGTCAATTTTATTGATCTGATTGAATTTCCCAATGTTTGGGTAGGATAAGACCATTTTTCCCTGAGCATCCAATACATTCAAGCTTTCTAAATCTAAATCATCTACATCTATATTTAAAAGGCCATTGGATGGGTTGGGAGAGAGGGTAATCTGATTTTCCAAAGATTGATATCGTATAGAAGAACTTCTTTCCAGATAAAATATGAGTTCAATATTTTGGACAATTAAAGGAAGGTTCTTTCCTTCGTTATCAATGGCTCTTGTACCCGAAAATTTGATATTCATGGGAACTTCATCGTTGGCCATGCTTTTTTGAATAACCAAATCTTCGATAATGGTAAAATTAACGGTGGCTACCCGACCATTTCCATTAACTGATAAACCATTCATTTTAGAAAAACCGAAATCAAAATATCCATCGGATGTTTCCCTGGATATTTTTAACAAATTATCTTTTTCTCCTATAAAACACTCCTGATCATATTCAATATATACGGAGCCGGGAAGAACGATATCGTCATCAAATTCCAAAGCGGTTGCAAAGGCATAGATGTCTTCAAAAGGGACATCGATTTCTCCAAGAATAATATCTAGACTTATATTGATGTATCCGGGCTCATCTTCTATGATGATGAGAGAATCAGAATTGTATTCTAAGGAAACATTTGGAGCATGGCCAAAACTACCTGTAGTTATTTGTGCGTGATCGTTTTGATAGTTCAATTCGATGGCTTCCAAGTCATTGAAATCAATAACGCCATCACCATTACAATCTACATGTTTCAAATTAATACCATAGAAATCTGTAAATGCCCAATCTTGAGCCAACTGAGCCCACCAATCCAATGCTGAAAAGGGTCTTTCGGGACCCAGTTGCCCATAATGCACACCGATAGGGAAAATGTCATAGATATTCGCTACTTCATCTCCATTAGTATCTCCGGGAAAAACGCACTCCTGAGTAGAGCAATCATCCGTATCGCTGATGACATGAACGGGTTGGCACAAGGTGCCTGAGCAGTTGGAGTAGTAATCTTGGATATCAGTATATTCTACGCAAACGGTATAATCACCAGAAGCGGGCGATGTTATGTAAAAGAAAGGAAGGGGCTCAAGGGGCTGTTCCAAGCCATCAATATTCCAATTGACTTCTGAAGGAGCCTCGTCCGGGTTTTCCGAATTATAAACTATACCATATAAATTGCCAGCGAAATCTATTCCCGTCTCTAATATATATTCAGGACAGGCTTGGATATTAACAACCACTTCTTGACAAGAAGTTATAACACATCCATATGCATCTGTTTGAGTAAGACAAACATTATAATTTCCTGATATTTGAAACGTGAAATCGGTCACTTCACCGCTACAAGTGAATCCGTTATCAAAATCCCAATCATAGGAAAAAGGGGCTTTCCCTGTATTTGCTGTTACTTCAAAATGGACGAGTCCAGCATCAATACCATCTTGTTGTGAAAAGTCTACACTGCATGATAAGCCATTGTATATGAATGATATACACATGCATAAGACAAGGCAAATATGTTTGAAGTAAGACATCATAATTATCGAATGGTTTTGATGAGATACAATTTCACTGGTGTAAATATTAAAAATAAAATGGTACGAAAAAAAGACAACCATACATATAAATACTGCAAATCTTTGATTATAAAATTACATAAAATATTGATAATAAATGTATTATTTTTA
>JAHDDR010000050.1 GCA_020629255.1 Saprospiraceae bacterium
AATACACCGGTAACATTAGGTGGGGGTATAACAATGGTATAAGGTTCTCTATCATCCGGAACCGAACGGAAATAATTCTTTCCCATCCAATGTTGATACCATTTATCTTCTGTGTCTTTGGGATTGTACCTTGTAGGGATGTCCATATTTGATGCTATCTTTTTATATCTGCCACAAAAATAAAAATACTAGAGATTAAATGACATTTCTAGTTGAATCAAAACAACCATTATTTAGAAGATATAGTTTCTTGATACGATTTTGATGGAAATATCTTCTTCTAATTTCTTCAAATGTTAATAATAATTGAAAATTCGAAGATGAACCACCCAAATTAGAACCATCTGCATCTAAAGGATTAGAGAGCGTAAATGAGATGTAGGGTAAGAGACAAAAGAAACGAATAAGGCGTTTGTATTTATTGGGTATATTCAGTAACTTGAAAAGGCAAACGAATTGTTATCAAACCAAAAAAATAAATACCTTGCACATTCCATGACGGATGAAGAGCTGATAAAAAGGTGTAAAAAGGGAGAACGGGCAGCACAGAAGTTGTTGTTCGACAAGTACTCTGCGAAAATGTTCGGGGTATGCAAGAGGTATGTCAAAAATCAAGAAGATGCCGAGGATGTGATGGTCGAAGGATTGTTTAAGGTATTGACCAAATTGGATAAATTTAACTTCAAAGGAAGTTTTGAGGGATGGATCCGGAGAATTTTAGTGAATGAATGCCTGATGCACCTCCGGAAAAGACACAATTTTAAATTAACTGTCGAGGTGAGCAACATAGATATCAAGACAAGAGCAAATGTAGAGGATGATTTAGCCGCACAAGACATTTTAGATCTCTTGGATATGTTACCAACGGGATATCGGACAGTCTTTAATATGTATGTCCTCGAAGGATATAAACATAAAGATATAGCCGCAGAATTGGGCATTTCGATCAATACATCCAAATCTCAATTGCTTTTGGCTAGAAAACGGCTTCAATCCCTCATTAAGGAAAATCAATTACCCGATGTGGGTTGATGCATGGTTGAACGAACAAATTTGATATGAAGATATTTTTTATTTTGTTTTTTGGATTACATCTGCTTTTTTTCACGCCATCAGGGCATCACGAACCTCAATGGGTGAAAGACATAGTAGACAAAAAACCAAGCATGACCAAAATCGTAAAATGCAAATTCGGTGACGAATGGGCTTGGAAAGTCAACTCATGTGTAACCTGCAACGATATGATAACATATATCTATGATTGGGATAAGAACGAGATTTGTCAATTTGGAGGAGTATTGAAAGAAAACACCTGTTCCGAAAAAGGCTATGTATTCCACGATTGTAGCGTAATTTATAAACCCAAAATGAGTTGGTTCTGAATTGGAACTTAAAACATAATTAAAACTAGGATATTATCTAAGGTAGAGAAAATGGAAGAAAGGGATAAAATATATGATTTGTTTAGACGGAACGAGCACAAGCTCGCCGAGAAGCCATCCCGCAGGGCCTGGGATCGCTTGGAAGACCGTCTGGATAGACATCAACAACAGACCACCCGTCAAATTTCGGGATGGTATCGCTATGGGGGGATGGTTGCCGCTGTCATGGTTTTGGTATTGACAGCATCTATACTTAGCATTTACACCCAACAATCCGATAAAGCACAATTTGCTTCCGCAGATATGGAGATGACCGCCGGCCCACTTCTCGATCTGCCTGAAATCGGGAGTAAAAGTTCATTTCTAAAAGTCGTTCACTATCAAAAAGAATATCAAAATCATGCTCGTAGAATTGTAGAAGGAGATGGAAGTTCTGTTTTAGAACCCAGAAAAAATAATTATACGAAGAAAGTGGCAGGGAACAGAGGAGGAATTGCCATGAACGACATTAAACAGGAGGAAGTACAGCAGAAAACCAAATCGGAGTACGTTAAGACTGTTTATGATAATGAGGATGTGCAAACATTAAACGATAATTATGCCATCATGGATCATCAAGATGTGCAGATGAATGCGACTCAAGTCGTCATTGCTGATGCGAATTTGGATCATGGCAGCGACATTTCTCCAGAAATGCCATTTGAAGATGTTGAAATGTCTAAAGAAAAAGAAAAAGTCGACGCAGATATGTCCATAGCTGGATATACTACAACTTCATCTTCTGTATCTGCTCCACCAGCTCCTTCGGCACCCACTAATACTGGGAATGCACCAGGATTTCTGGCTATGGAAGAAAAAACGTCTAAAACATCTTCCGCAAAAAAGAAAGATGCAAAAGAAACGGTTCGTTCTTCAGTAGATTATGAATTGGATGATGTGGCTGTCGAGGAAAGTGCGAGCATGTTCGAATCTGAGGAAGAAATCCAAGAAACGCCTCTTGCTCAATTCGATTGGCTCATCGGCGAATGGGTAGAAAACACTTCGAATGGTCAATCTGTCGAAAAATGGGAACGAGTGGATGATAATACATTTAAAGGCAATGGTTCTCTCGTCGCTAATGGTGTCACCATCTTTTCAGAAAAAATGGAAATCAGGAAAACCAAGAGTGGCATCTATATGATGATAAACCTCAATAATTCGAAAAAGAAAACGAAGTATAAACTGGTTTCCGAAGATGGCAGAAAATTATTGTTCGAAAATAAAAAAGTAGATTTCCCGAATCAACTGATTCTGTATAAAAATTCGAATGATAGTTTTACCACCATCATGCAAAATGATGTGGAGCAAGAACTCGTGCCAGCCGGAGATTATCTTCAGAATAGAAATATCATTGTAAATCAGCAAGTAACGCGGAACATGAAACGTTCCAAATAATTATATTTATTTTTTGTCTTGAACCGAACCCTGAATTCGAATGAGTTCAGGGTTCGGTTTTATGGTAATGGTATAAATCTGTTGTTTTATCTTTATACTATGAAAGAACGGGAATATATACATGGTTACACAGAGGAAGAACAAAACCGCCTCATTGACCAAGGGGAAATCCTTTCGGAATTTGTCTTCGATCGCCTAGATTTCACCCGCTGCCGACGGCTCTTAGACGTGGGATGTGGCGTGGGGGCACAAACGGCCATCCTCCTTCGTGATTATCCACAACTCCAAGTCACCGGACTCGAAATAGAATCCAAGCAAATCCAAAAAGCAGAAGCTTTCCTCTCTTCCTTGGATTATGCTAAAAATCGCTACGAACTCATACATGGTAATGCTTCGGATGAAAAAATTCCGGTAAAAAACGATTATGATGCGGTACTATTTATCTGGGTATTGGAGCATGTGACCGAACCTATGGCAGTATTGCGTAATGTACAAAAGTTTGTCCGTCAAGGGGGCAAGGTATTTGCAGTAGAAGTATTCCATAGTTCTTTGCAATTATTTCCCGATTGTCCGAATGCCATGGAGTTTTGGCAAAAAAGTATCGAATATCAAAAAAGTATTGATGGGGATGCCAATATCGGACACCGTATGGGCAATTTATTTTATGATGCCGGATATACGGATATCAAGATAAGTCCTTATCCGATGCAGTTCGGAAAATATGATCGGGAAAGAAGAGCAAAAATGTTGGACTATTGGCATAATTTAATGGCGAGTGCCGTTCCGAATATGTTGAAAGCCGGATTTACATCCGAAACATTATGGAATAAGGCAGAACAGGAAATGATGGATTTAAAGGACAATGATGACGCTGTTTTTTATTATTCTTTCGTGACTGTTGAAGCCACTGTACCGAAAAAAAATTAGAAAAGCATCCATTTTAAAATGGAAGAACACGAGGAAATACAATTACGGAGCGATGAAGTGGAGGAAATATTGGGAAAACCGCCCTCTTGGATCGTAAGATGGGGAACAACGGTTATTTTCATCACTTTTATGATGTTGTTGGCCATCAGTTGGATGGTGGAATATCCGGATATCATTGATGCGAATATTATTATTACCACTCCTAGCCCTCCCATGAAAGTCGTTACGGAAGAAGGCGGCCGATTATTAGAATTGCGTGTAAAGCAAGGTGGAAAAGTACGCAAAGACGATCTAATTGCCATCATTGAAAGCTCAGCCCATGTAAAGGACGTTTTATGGCTGGAAAAAACGGCAAAAAAAGTAAGGGATCAACGATCTTACTTTCCGACGAATAATAAATTGAAGTTGGGTGAAATCCAATATGCTTATTCTACATTTTTGAGTAGTTATAAAGATTATTCTTTCAAATCGAAAAGTACTTTTTCCAAGCAACAGATTGATCAATTAGGGAAAATGATTCAAGGAGTAGAAAAAAAGAAAGATATCGAATGGACCAAAATGGAAAACCTCCAAAAGCAAATTGGTTTTTTGGTGAATGATTTGAGGACAAAGCAAGAATTGTTGAGTCGAGGAATGATTGCCGAACAAGAAGTCCAAAATGTACGGGCAGAAATTAATCGGATTGAGGGACAAAAAGAGAACATTAATTCGGCTATGGCGAATTATGATGTTGAAATCGAACAATTAAGGAATCAAATTCTAGATATCCAACGGGGAAAAGTAGAAGGAGGATATGACAAATGGATTGAAGTACAAGAAAGCCTGAATAAATTAATCGGCAGTATAGACGAATGGAAAAAGAAATACCTCATATACTCTCCGTTAGATGGTGAAGTAGAATTGTTTGAAGTGAGGAACGAACTACAGTATATTGCCCAAGGAACCGAACTTATGATGATTATTCCAAAGCGGGGAGAAATTATGGGGCGTATGGAAATGCCCATTGCCGGAGCCGGAAAGGTTCAGAAAAATCAAGCTGTAAATATTCGTCTACACGAATATCCTTCTAAGGAATTTGGAATATTGAAAGGGAAAATCACCTCTATTTCATTAATGGCAAAAGATGATAAATACCAAGTAGAAGTTGCCCTACCCGACGGCTTGGTTACGAGTTATAATAAAACGCTTTCTTTTAAACAACAAATGTCGGGTATGGCAGAAATCAAAACAGATGAAAAAAGGTTTCTTCTCCGTATTTTCGACAAATTCGCTGATATTTTTAAAAATAAATAACGTATTTAATTCTCTTCTTTTTTGCTTTTATTTCTAAATCTCCAAGCCACAAAAATATGAGCCACTCGATGTTTGATTTTACCATTTTCCGGAAACACAGAAAGGTTCGCCAATCCTAGGGCATAATTAAAGCCGAATTCAAGATTTTTAATTCCTGTTCCTAAACCAAAATTCAGACCGTAATCCAATCTTTTTAGATCATGTTTTCCTTTCTCACTTCCCAATTGAATATCTGATTTAATTCGTTCTTCCGTAAAATTATTATAAGATGTTTTTCTACCAAACAACCCTACTCCCAGATAAGCACCAGAAAATCCAAACAACTTAATTTTACCGAACGAATGAGAAAACTTTCCATTAAATGGAATATCTAAATAATAAATATTAAATTTTACTTTATCAACAATTTCAGCAAATCCAGAGACGCGCAGTGTTCTTCTATATCCTTTAGAAGATGCTAACAATCCTGTTTCTATTGAAAATCTCCCTTCAACGGGAACATCAACAGTAGGGCCAAATTGAAATCCAAAATATAAATTATCATCTTTACTCAAAACGGTAGTTGAAGATTTGAATAACATTTTAGACATATTCATCCCGCTTCGAAAACCGAATGTTTGTGCAGCTAATGATGTTGTAAAAAATAAAATAAACAATAGAGGGATGGAATTTTTTGTCATTTTCATAAGTTATAGTTTTTTAGTTATTTAATAGATTTAAGTATTCAAAAATAGGACTATTTACAATATAGAGAGTATTGAAATAATAAATGTGACAAAAAAAATGTTAAGAAACGCAAACACTTCTAATAGACTTAATATATCGTAGCATATATACATCATTTTCCTTATATTTAGAATTATATATTAAACTAACTTCAAGCTAATGCACTTCAAAAAATCAATACTATTCTTCTTAATTTTTGTATGCCAATTATTATCGGCACAAAATTTAGTACCCAACCCGGGTTTTGAAAATTACAGTTCATGTCCAACGGATATACTTGAAGGAAAATATTCTAATACAAATGCTTTAGAAAATTGGGATTATTTTTTCCTCAGTCCCGACTACTACCATTCCTGTAATCAGGGAAATGCATCTATACCTACCAATATGGCAGGGAACCAAACCAATGTTCAGGGAGGGAATGGATATGTCGGAATGGTTCTAGGAATAAGTGAACAAACAGATGCCCGAGAAGGAATATTTACAGAACTTACCGAAGAACTCGAAATCGGAAAAGAATATTTCTGTTCATTTCATGCATCTTTAGCAGAGTCTTCTGCATATGCTATAAATAAAATAGGCTTGAGGTTTTCCAACAACGTCCAACAACTTAATTACTTTCCATCCGAATATATACTCCCAGGGAATTCGCAAATATTTACGGATGAAATTATTTCGGATACGTCTAACTGGGTCTTTGTAAGCGGAAGTTTTGTTGCCGATAGTGCCTATCAATACATTTCTATTTCCAACCATTTCAATGATACCGAAACTTCTATTGAAGCTATTGATTTTAATATTCCTTTTTATTACAGTTATTATTACATCGATAATATTTGTGTATCTTCAAACCCCAGTAATTGTGTCGAAAAAACAACAGCCAATCTTAACCTTTCATCCTCTAAACAAAAATTAAAAATCTACCCCAACCCCAACACGCATGTCTGCCATATTGAATTACCAGAAACTCAAAATAAAATCAAAATCAATATCATTAACCTGAATGGACAAGTACTAATTTCAGAAACTAAAGAAAATTGTAAAAAGGCAACCATTGATACATCCAACCTAGCCCCTGGCATTTATATGGCTGAAGTAAAAGAAAATGAAAAATTTCATTATTCTAAAATCATAAAAAAATGATTCAAGACGACACTTTAAATAACAAGATAAATAAAATCAAAAAAGTAGGCTCAATTCAGAAATTGGATAAAGAGGGTTATGTCATTAATAATCTTTCTCTCGGCAATATCCAAGAAGAATATAAGAACATCATCGATGATACCATTGCATTTTATAATACGAAATTCAAAAATGACATCCATAGTATTTACCTCAGGGGAAGTGTTGCCAAAGGCAAAGCCATCCCTTTTATTTCGGACATAGACACCTTAGCTATTTCCTTTCGGGAAATTGAAAAAAAAGAATTGTTCAACCATATCTATTTTTGGGATGAAATGGATGCCAAACATGATATTCTGAATGGAGTCGAAATACATTTTGAAAGTTTGGACAAGGTAAGGTCTAGCCAAAAAACACAATTCCTATTAAAAACACAGTGTATATGTATACAGGGTGAGGACCTTAGACCTAAGATCCAAAATTTTGGAATCGGAGAATGGGCTTATGTTCATTCTAATAATATTGAGCATGGAATAACACAGGTAGAGACTTGGCTAAAGGGAGAAAACACCCACGAAGAATTTAAAGAAATTTGTTCTTGGATTATGAAAAGAACCGTAAGAATAGGATTTGAATTAGTAATGGAACAAGAACAATGTTTTACGCGTGATTTATATCCTTGTCATGAAATTTTCTCTAAGTATTATCCTAAGAAATCCGAAGCGATGAAAGCAGCTTTGGCTTTGGCTGTCTTTCCTACCTCCGACATGAATCTTATGTGGAGCGTCCTACACGACATTCATGATTTTTTAGTGGACAAAGTAGAAAAAAGGAATAAAAATTGAAGCTAAAATCATTCATACTCACATTTATCATTCTATTTTTTTCTGTCAAAAAAATATTTGCCTGTGATTGCAATCTATTATTCGATTATAAGAAATCACAAGAAGTGTTTATAGGAACGGTTATCAAGATTGAATTATACAAAAAAAATAATTATCATACCTTAAACACCATTGAAATTCAAAAAACATACAAAGGCAAATTAAAGGCAAAAAAGAAAATAAGAATATTATCCGGGAGGGATGCTTGCGGATATAACGACTGGAAAATAGGCGAGAATTATATTATATTTATTGAAGGAAAGGAAAAGAAGTTGAGGATGGTCAACATGTGTACTTTAACAACAAGAATTCATTTTGAATATGATGAAAATGGTAATTGGATAGGTCAACCTTCAAAAGAAGAAATAGAAAAATGGTCTATTTCTGGTAAAGGGCATATGCTTAGAGAGCAATGGATGATCGAATAATTTAAATTCAGAATATAAGGCAAACATTAAATTTTACAACCATGAAAAAGACAATCGCAATTATACTATTATTTTCAATTTTATGGGGATGTTCAAATCCACAAGAATTTCTAGAAAAAGGACAGCATGAAAAAGCTTTTAGCTCATCGCTAAAAAAATTAAAGAAGAATAAGTTTTCTACTGAAGATAAAGAAACACTTATTTCATCATTAAATAGTATTGTTGAAACTCAATCCAAAATCATATCTGACCTCAAACAATCCAATAAAATGGAACATCCTAAAAAAGCCATTTATTTCTGTCAACAACTGCTAAAAAAAATAGAAAAATCAAGCCCATATACAGATAACAAATTTAATTCTACAAAAGAATCTTTACAAAAAGAAATAAATCTCATCAATCATTCCATCAGTGAAAGATACCTGAACCAAGGACTGGAACAAATGGTTATTTATCATTCGAAAAACAATAAAGATGCCGCAAAAAAAGCTCATTCTAAGTTTCAAAAATCATTCAAATATGGGAACATCAACCCAGCCCTAGATTCGTTAATACAAGAAAGCCTGAATGCCGCACAACGCATTTACATCATTAGTGTTTCAGATATTTTTTCCATCACCTATTCTTGGGACATAGATAATAAAATGGATGACATTATATCTTATTCTGATAAATTCACCACTGTTTTATTTGAGCCTTCACCTCTCCCTTCGGACTTCGATTGCAATATTGAAATAGAATTCCGTTCCTTCAACATTGATACAGATGAAACAATTGAAGAAAAGGAATTTGAAAAGGAAATCATTACCCAAACGGACACTTCTATTGTTATAGGAAAAGCCATCATTAAAAAAATCAAAAAAACATTTGATTGGAGGGTAAATATAAATTCTAAGGGCACCCATAATTGCCAAGTAGTTTCTACTACATTTAATGAGAGATTAATCGATGAAGTAGTAGAAGTAACAACAGAGGGAGATATTCGAGCCATACCCTATCAAGACCAGATAGGTTCTACCGATAAAATAATGACTGATGATGAAGCGGTTGATGAACTTCTAGAAACATTTTATAATAAAATAGTTTGTCATATTTTTTAATTTTAGGGAAAACCTTAAACCCGTCAGGTTTTAAAACCTGACGGGTTTCAATGATGTAAATATGATAAATAAACAAGAGTTAACAATTAATAATAACCATGAAAGAAAAAATCGAAACAAAAAAACCACCTATACTTTATAAGGAAACACAAAAAACAATAAAGAAAATCCAGTCCAAATTAAAAGGGGATTTTTTTTCTTACTGGATTTCTGACAGCGGGTCATTGGTACAAGAAGATGTATTCTCTATTTTCAAAGTTTTGAACAATAGCGAACGAAAGAACACCCTATATTTATTTATCAAGAGTGACGGAGGCTCTGGTAAAGGTGCATTAAGAATCATTCATCTTCTTCGTAATTTTTATAAAAAGATTTATGCTCTTATTCCTTTGGATTGTGCATCTGCTGCTACCATGTTGGCTTTGGGTGCAGATCAAATTCTTATGGGACCACTCGCCTATCTTTCTGCTATAGACACGTCCATTACACATGATCTATCTCCTATTGATGAAAAATACAATGACAAAGTAAGTGTGAGCCAGAATGAATTGGATAGAGTTTTAAAATTATGGGATGAAAAAAAGGTTGAAAAAAAAGAAAACAACCCCTATCAATCACTATACAATTACATCCATCCTTTGGTTTTCGGATCTGTGGATAGGGCTAGTACATTATCCATTAATTTGACGACTGAAATACTTTCTTATCATCTTAAAGATGAAGATGAAGCAAAACGGATTAGCAACCACCTCAACTCCGCCTACCCTTCTCATGGATATCCCATCACTTCGAAAGAAGCAAAAAAAATAGGATTGAATGTAAAAGAAATGCCTCCTCAAATTAATGAATTACTTTTATCGTTAAATGGTTTTTATTCCGAAATGGCACAAAATGCACAAACAGATTATGATGAAAAAAATTATCATGATAACAGCATCATTAAGATTTTAGAAAAAGAAGGAGAACAAGTCTTTTTCCAAAAAGAAAAAGATTGGCACTACTTAACAGAAGAAAGAAGATATATCTCTATGAATGAAGAATCTTCCTGGAGAAGAGTTCTCGCAAAAGGTAAAAAAATATCTGTTGAAAAATTTTATGTGAGATAATTAATGTCTAGTATCAGCCATTAAAAACAATTCTTTATGTTAGAATATTTCAGACAACTCATCATAAAATTTTTCATAAAACCAGAAGACATTCATTTGTTCGATAAAAAAGTGCATTATAATTTAGAGCAGTTAAAAAATATTTTGCCACCCGAAGAATTATTAAAAACCGATCAAGCTAAAATGATCATTATCAATAAAATGATAAAACTATGTACATCATATCATGGAATAAACAATGACGACACCCTACCTCAAAAGAATATACTATTCTATCAAGAGGAATTAAGTAAAATCAAATATCGCATACTTAACACCGCTGCCAAGGACACTAGAGACCCAACTAAATTAGAATTAAAAATAAACAAATGGCGAGAACAAATATTATCGGGAAACATTGACCTCTTTTGTAAAGAAACCATAAAACAACTAGAAGATAACTCTATATTATTTAATGAGAACATATTATTACTTACAAGGTATTATAACCTAGAAAAAGAAAGGAATAAAGGTGTTCTATCAAATTTCAATTATTGTCAAATTTTATTTGAGGTACAATTTTCTGGACTAGAATTAGTTAATAGTGTACACGCATATCTTTTGAAGGAGAACATACAATTGTAGCAATTCAATCAAAAAATACGTATCTTAGATGAAGAACCAAAATCTTGAAGTGATGAAACAGATTCGTTATACATTTGGAATTGCCCTCGTATTAGCCTTCGCTTTTTTAAATCTCAATTACTCCCAAGAAGAAATTGAGCAAGAGTTTAGTTTTGAAATCAATAGAATACATCCACCCATTTCTAAAACAAAAGAAGATTTGGCTCAAGCAAATAGACTGCTGGACCTCAATAGCAAATACAAATCTTCTTGGATCAGGGAATATATTTCTATAGACATTTCTGCTATCGTACAAGGGGAAGAAAAAATAGTACAAGGAAAAAATGACTTCCTCAATCCAGAACAAAAAGACATTTTGACTCAAGCAGATGTAGGAACAGAAATAAGAGTCAACGTACACTACATACCCGAAAACAACCTAAAGCATAACGATCCCAAAGAATTAGATTTTAAAGTTTTTATCGACCCCAAAAACGAAGCAGAATACATCGGTGGGCAAGAAGCTCTTGAAAAGTATTTACAAGAACAGGCCATCAAAAAAATACCAGAAGGAATTTTTGAAAATTATGATTTGGCAGCGGTCACATTTACCATTGATGAAGAAGGACAAGTCATCAATCCCAAATTATTTTGGTCGTCTAACGATAAAAAAATTGACGCACTTTTAATTGAAACAATCCAAAATATGCCTTGCTGGAAACCGGCCCAATATTCGAATGGTACAACAGTAAAACAAGAATTTGCATTTATGGTTGGAAACCCTAAAAGCTGTGTTAGGAATATGTTGAATATCGATCCAGAAAAATTTAAGTAGGATATTTTTTTGAGACCTGTCAGGTTTTAAAAACCCGACAGGTCTCAAAAAATCCGGGATAAATCATGAACAAGTTGGTTATTATATAAACGTTTATCGAACTATTATTTTCTTCGTAGTAGTTTGGTTATTGCCCCGTAATTGCAACACATAAAAACCAGCTGGCAAATTATGAAGAGGAATTCTTTCTTTAAAATTTCCTTGCGACATTACTCCTAAATGGTTATTCCAAATTAACTCCCCAATCGGATCATACATCATAATTTGAATTTCTGATGACTCCTCTAACATAAATTCCAATACAGTAAATTCTTTGGCCGGATTCGGGTAAATAGAAAAATTTAATTTTTCCTCCTCTCCTATTTCCGAAGAACTACTTGTAGCATCCGTAGAAATGGAATGCAAACCATATCGCCTACTTCCCAACCATAACACACCCTCATCATCCAAACGGGCATGCGACTCGTGTGAATAATTAAAAGGAATTTCTTCTACCACCCAATCTTCCCATTCACCATCCAATAAAGTAGTGACGCCATATTGGTGTGAAAAATACATTTTCCCGTTCTCATCGCTAACAACAGAATACACATCAATATTTTCAAGTTCGGTAACAAATCCAGCAAAAGGATTCGAAAATGTTGTACCATCAAATTTAAAGGCTCCGAAACAATTACTCGGTACCCAAACATTTCCATCAACATCAAAATGAAAATCGCCGGTAGCATAACAATCCAATGCTGGATGATTCGCTTCGGAGTAAATGGTCCATTCACCATTGGGTGTTATTTTAAATATTGTATTCACTTCTCCAACCGCCACCCAAAGGTTATCATCGGGGTCTATACCAAGACCGGAAATATATGGAGCTTCGATAGGAAAATCATTCAAACTATATTCGATAAAAGTTCCATCTGTATCGACAATATAAATTCCATTCGAATGACGTACATAAATTTTGCCTTGAGAATCTTTAGCTAAACTGTAGCAATCACCAATGGCATTCAAATTCCAAACACTCCCATCATAATGATACAAACCATTATCATGTCCTAGCCAAATATCATTTTCAGAAATGATCAATAAATCGGAATTATAAATAAAAACAAAAATATTTTCGGGCAAAGGAATCAACGACCAATCTCCATCTGGCTTCCTCATGGAGATATGTTTGGAACTTGCTAAAAAATACATATTCCCATCTTCTCCTTTTTCTAAATTGCTTATCGAATTGGATGCTAATGTTGTGTTAGAAATCAAAGTCGTTTCTATATTTCCATTCTGATTTTTAGAAAGAAAAATATTATGATTCAACCAACGGTTGCCATCATCATCGATGTAGAAAAAATCTGTCGCATTGTCGAAGGCATTTGTTTGCTCGTCCATGTAGGAAGTCCAGGATCCATTTACGAATTCAGCTACACCAAATCCAGTAAAATTAGCATACACTTTTCCATTTTCATCCTCTGCAAAAGAAGTTATCGGAGTAAATAAAACTCCCTGCCCTAAATCAGGACGGAGAGCACCTTCCCAATTCGTACCGTCATACCGACCAATTTGATCTAAATCACCAGAAAAAAACAAATCCCCATTTTCCGAAAAATATAATTCAGCATCAACATATGCCATAATACCTGAACCCTCCGTTATGTTACTCCATACACCATTTGAATATTGATAAACATGATTAGAGGCTGCAAAAACATCCCCATTCGTATCAATGGCCAAATCCCAAACAGCGAACAAATCTTCATCCAAATTATTTTGATCATATTTCGACCAAGCATTGCCTTGTTTATGGAAAATCCCTTCCCCTGCCCCAATCCAAACATCCCCATTAGGGCCGATTTCCATATCATAAAGAACAGCCACATTCGGATTGGCAATTCCTTCTGGCGTTTCGATATTTTGAAAATCTGTGCCATCAAACTGAGCCATTTTCAAATCGTATGTACCAATCCAACTATCACCATTTGGTCCTTTGGTTATACTCTGGATATGATTGGTCGGAAGATTCGAATTGGATTTGTCAAATACAGAAATTTCAAGGGAGGATTTGTTCACTACAACCAACCCGGCATCTGTTGCCAGGTGCAATTCTGTTCCCGTATCCAGCAAATCATTTATTTTTGCCTGACTCAGATGAGAAGTCCATTCTTGTCCAAATGTTGATGTTTGGATGGCAACCATCAAAACAAAAAGGAGTAAAAGTTTCGAAGTGTTCATATATATTTTTTTATTGGACTTGTTTAAAATGATCCAACAACGAATTTAGGGCATCCGCCACAACAAGTCGCAGCGGATGCATTTATTTATTATTCAATTATTGACAATCTGCTAGGTCGTACCCTTCTCTAAAGTACGTGGAATGCAATGAACCATCTTCACTAATAAAATCCATAACATAATTATCACATCTGAAAGAAGGGACTACTCTTGAGTAATTCCCGAAATGCAAGTCAATGACCAATACATCTCCTTCATAACTCCATTCATTAGAAGGAATATCCGGATTTTCAGCTCTGAAATCATCTAACGTGGGGAAATTACCATCAGTGCTATACATCGTGAATCTATCCCCTTCAATAAATTCATACAATACAACATCTTCGAACCCTTCGGGTATCCAACGTCCTAAAATAGTGGCTTCAGGAATATTGTCGCCTGGGTCAACTTGGTCGATAGGGTCATTAACTAGATTGGTGTCATCTTCACAACTTACAAATGACAATGCTACTACGAATGCAAACAATAATTTTTTCATGATTCTCTATTTTTTGCCTGATATTATTGATATCAAACGGTGAATAAATAATTTTTTAATTGATTTGTAGTCCTGTTAACTACGAATTACAATCCAAAATTATCTCAACATTCAAGTTCTTACAAATACAAAATCGTTCAAATATTAGGTTTCTAAATTGATAATAATATAAAATTTACTTTATTTTATTTAATATTATTCATAACTTTAATTAAAATTCTATTGCTATTTTAAATGAATACATCTTCTACATTTTTATATGATTTAGTTCATTCTCTTTCCAAATCGGAGAAACGATACATTAAAATCAAGGCGGGAACAGGTCCAAAAGACTACCTCTATTTAATGGATGCCCTCCTCTCTCAAAAATCGTTTGATGAAGAGCAATTGATAAAAAAGAACAAAGAGAAGAATTTCATCAAACATTTGGCGGTCAACAAAAGGTATCTGTATGAATTTATATTACAGTCTTTGTCCGATTATCAACAGGAATCACTAGAAGATAAAGTGCTGCAAAGAATCAATGCCACGCAGGTATTGATGGGGAAAGGATTATATGAGGCTGCTGTCCGAGAATTAAAGAAAGCTCAAAAAATTGTGGATACTTATGAGTTTTTCGATTTACAAATTATGATAAATAACCTTCAAAAGAAATTGATGGATGAAAAACAATTCAAGTCAAAAAATAAAGCATCTATTGTAGAGATTTTCCAAAAAGGAACCCACGCTTTACAACAATTACAAAACATCAATCAATATTGGTATCTATCACAACAACTGATTCAATTCCAAATGCAATACCAAAAAATACAAACGGATGAGCAAAAGAATTATCTAGACGAACTAATTGCTTCTCCAAAATTAAAGGACGAATCTTTGGCAACAAACCTAAAAAGTCAACTTCATTTTTACAAAGCCAATGCACTGTATCAATTTATGCAGGGAGATATTCAGAAAGCCTATACTATTAACCGTCAGTTTTTAGAAGCGTTGGATACAAAGCCCCATTTTCTCCGATTATATCGAGAACAATATTTATCTACCCTAAATAATATTTTGATTGATAGTTTGATTATGGGAAAATTCGAACTGTTAGAAGAAGGAATAGAAAAATTAATAAAAACTCCTGATAGAAAAGAATTCAAATCCATTAAAAATATAGACTCCCGCGTTTTCAGACAAAAATATTTACTTTTATTGAATTGGAGTTTACGTCAACAAGATTTCAAAAAAGCATTAGAATGGATCCCAGATATTGAAGAAGGCTTACATGAATTCGGGAATAAAATCGAAAAGCACCATCAAATCACTTTTTATTTTTTGATGGCTTATGTTCTTTTTCAAAACCAACGTTTTGATGACGCTTTAATTTGGAACAATATCATCATCTACGAATCGAAAGAAGATGTAGTGAAAGAAATTTTTTATTTCGCCCGTTCCTTGAATTTAATGATCCATTTTGAATTGGAAAATTTCAACTTATTAGAATCCCTATTATTATCCACTCCCAAATTTTTAAAATCCCGAAGAACATTATATCAAACAGAAAAGTCATTATTCCGTTTTTTCGGAAAATACATCAATGCATTAAATAAAAGAGAAAAACAAAAACACATTCAAGAGTTCAATATCGAAATAGATACATTAATGAAAAACCCAAAAGAGAGCAGAGTATTTAATTATTTAGATTTGAAATTTTGGATAGAATATAGGAAAAGGTAGAAGGGCAAAATATAATTTGATTTTGTCCTTCTACCTTTTTCACAATTGCTTCCTTATCCTGTTGTTACTGGAAGCGGAGTCAAAGCATAGACCACTCCCCCCATCAAAGTAAACGCCAAAACCCAATAAGATACCGTAATCAAAATAAAGCTCAAGCTTTTCTGTTCGAATAAGCTTTTGCTTACTAAGACAGGAGCCACATACAAGATAGCGGGCATGAACCCATGATACATACCATGTACAAACTGGTGCATGCCTTCTTCTGTATGTCCAGCATATCTTGACATGGCATATGAAACCACAGCAGCCATCAACAAAGCCCCCACTATAATCAATGGATTGGGATTTTCCATATCCTTGTCTGTAAGGCCGGCTCCTTCCATCCAAGCTTTTCCCATCACTTTAGGATGAAACCACAACCAACCTAAAAACATGACTAAAAAAGTTCCGGCTAAAATCGCTAAATAACCCATAATTTTTTATTGTTTAAACATTTAATAAAAAGTCTCAAGAGATTAACGCTTCTAATTTAAAATGATTTATTCTAATATAAAAAAATAATGGGACAAATAGTTACCTTAAAAGCATTTATCCAAAAAAATCAATAAGTTTTAATCCAAATAAAAATATTATACTAATTTTAAATAGCTGTTCGCTTCCGAACAGCTATTTTTACTTTTCTAAAATACAAATAGCCATGAAACTAAATGACATCCCATATAAAAGACCAGTATTCGAATCATACGAAAGTGAATTCAAGAATAAATTAAATCAATTGAAAGAGAGTTCCTCTTTTCAAATTTTCGCTACTCATTTCGAAGAAATATACAAAAAAAGAGATCAATTTTTCACCAATTATGAATTGGCATATATCCGATTCACACAAGACACCTCAAACGATTTTTACCAAAAGGAAGTGAATTATTTTGATAAAATTTCTCCTAAGCACGAACATTTAATCCATCAATTTTATGAAACATTACTTCAATGTCCTTATAAAAAAGAAATAGAACAAAAATGGGGAAAACATATTTTGGATTTGGCAGCATCATCATTAAAAAAATTCAGTTCTGATATTATTCAAGATTTACAAACAGAAAATAATCTAATAACCCAATACACAAAAATAAAGGGAAGCGCAGCTATAGAATACGAAGGAGAAAAATTCAACTTAGCCGGAATGGGGAAATTTTTAATTGATAAAAGTAGAACCGTCAGAAAAAAAGCATTCCAAGCAAAATGGAATTTTTTTTCAAAACAAAAAAACCAACTGGATGATCTTTTTGATCAGATGGTTAAGTTACGGCATGAAATGGCTCTAAAAATGGGCTGCGAAAATTTTGTCGAATTGGGTTATCGCCGCGTTGGAAGTGCCGGGCGATTGGATTACGATAAAAAAATGGTTTCTAAATTCAGAGAACAAGTAGTTCAAGAAATTGTTCCCATCACACAGAAACTAAGAGAAAAACAAAAACAAAGATTAGCCTATTCAAAATTAGAAGCCTATGATTTGGAATACCATTACCCCTCGGGAAATCCGAAACCAAAAACAAACCCCGAAGAAACATTACGACTGGCAAAAAAAATGTATGAAGAACTTAGCCCTGAAACCGGAACATTTTTTAATTATTTATTAGAGCACCAACTCTTGGATGTTTTTAATCGAAAAGGAAAAGCAGATGCCGGTTATTGTTGGTCCATTAGTAATTATAAACATCCATTTATTTTTGCAAATTTTAATGGTACAGAAGGAGACATACATGTTCTCACGCATGAAGCCGGACATGCTTTCCAATATTTTAAAAGCAGGGATTACAACATCATAGAATATCGGGAACCCACCAGCGAAGCAGCAGAAGTACACGCCATGTCTATGGAATTTTTAACCTACCCTTGGATGGAATATTTTTTCAAAGAAGACACCGAAAAATATTTTTATTCTCACATCACAAAAAGTTTACTATTTATTCCTTACGGTTGTGCCATCGATCATTTCCAGCATATTATTTATGAAAACCCCAACTACACCCCTCAGCAACGTGCTGATGTTTGGAAAGAAATGGAGCAGCTCTATTTACCCGATCGGAACATGGAAGCACATCCATATTTGCAAAATGGAAGATGGTGGCAATGCATCCTACACATTTACGAAATTCCTTTTTATTGTATTGATTATGTCCTTGCCCAATTTTGTGCTCTACAATTTTGGAAAAAATCAATGAAGGATAAAACTTCTACTTGGAACGATTATGCAATGTTATGCAAAGCCGGAGGAACAAAACCATTTTTACAGCTGATAAAAAATGCCAATATCACTTCTCCTTTTGATGAAGGAATTATCAAAAATATAGCATCACAAACTTTACAATATTTAGATGAATTCGATGATTCAAAATTTTAAGGAACTAAGCTAAATATTTTTTTGTTATCAGGTAAAAATATAAAATGAACAACAGAGAAGCCAGAAAAAAAATAGCAGAAGATACCCTTAAAATTATGGAGGATGGTTTTTTCATGTCCCCTTCAGGAAAAAGAATCGATATTTCTGAATGGCAAGAAAAAGCAGAATCCAATACTAAAATTTATACGCCCAAAGAATCCGACGAACTCATTCTGCAACATTTTGAGAAACTATCCCATCCAACAGAAATTACAGTTACCCGACAAACAACACTCGATGCCACCAGACAATTATTTAATGAAGGGCACAAAGATGTGTTGTGTCTGAATTTTGCATCTGCTAGAAATCCGGGAGGAGGTTTTTTGGGAGGTAGCCAAGCACAGGAAGAAAGTATAGCAAGATCTACAGGTCTTTATAATTGCCAACTCAAGGCTTTTGATTATTATGAAATCAATCGGAAAACAAAATCTTGCTTTTATACCGATCACATGATTTACAGTCCCAATGTTCCCATCTTTAAAAATGAAGAAGGCAAAAATCTCGAAGAATTCATTCATTGCGGGATTATAACTGCACCAGCAATAAATACGGGTGTAGTAAAAAGGAAAGAACCCAAAAAAATAATTGACATAGAACATGTCATGGAACGTCGGATAAAAAAAGTATTGGCCATTTCTTTGGAAAACCATCATAGTACTTTAGTTTTAGGTGCTTGGGGTTGTGGTGTATTCCAAAATGAACCGACAGATATAGCCAGAATATTCAGAGAAGTATTAGATATGGATTTTAAAAATCGGTTCCGAAAAATTGTTTTTGCTATTTATGCAAAAAATGATAGATTCATCAATCCCTTTTTAAAAGAATTTAATTCTCATGAATAAAATCCTTCCGAAAAGATTAAAAAAAGGAGATAAAATTGGGTTCTTTTCTCCTTCTTCTGCTGCGACCCATTGGGCTCCTAAACGGTTTGAACGAGCAAAGAAATTTTTAGAAAAAAAAGGGTTTGAATTTATTGCCGGAAATCTGACTGGGAAAAATGACTTTTATCGATCCGGCAGTATCAGAGAAAGAGTTGAGGAATTCAACCAACTCATCAGAAATCCAGAAATAAATTGTATTATTTCTACCATTGGTGGAAGCAATTCTAACTCCCTTCTCCCCTACTTGGATTACGATGCTTTGAAAAAAAATCCAAAAATAATAATCGGTTATTCGGATGTAACAGCTCTTTTATTTGCCATTTATAACCAAACCGGATTAATTACATTTTACGGCCCTGCCCTGGTCGCCTCCTTTGGTGAATTAGGTGAAGTGGTTGAAACCACTTTCTCCTATTTCGAAAATATTTTAATGAACCCTAAATTCCCACACACCTTAGAAAATCCTAAAACATGGACAGATGAATACCTAAAATGGGAAGAACAAGAACGAGCAAAAAAATCACAGCCGAATCAATTAATCACAATAAGAGAAGGAGAAGTTACGGGACGATTAATTGCAGGTAATTTAAACACTATGGCAGGCATTTTTGGCAGTAAATACATGCCTGAAATTAAAGAAGGAGATATTTTACTAATTGAGGATAGTTTGAAAAATCCGGAAATCATAGAGCGTTCTTTCTCCCATTTTAAAATCAATGGTATTTTTGATAAAATTGGTGGTTTGATTTTAGGCAAACACGAACTATTTGATGACAAAGGAACAGGAAGAAAACCCTACGAAATTCTTTTGGAAGTATTAGGCGATTTCGACTTTCCTTTTCTTGCCGAATATGATTGTTCCCACACCCACCCCATGATGACTCTCCCCATTGGCATACAAGCAAAATTAAATGCAACGCAACAAACATTAGAATTACTAGAACCTTGGATAAAATAAAAAGGTATGATGAAGAATAAAAGATGCAAAGCTCTTGCTCTTCGTTTAGAAGAAGTATTGCTCCATGGAAAATGGATTGCCAACACCAATTGTAAAGATCAAATAACGAACATTACATGGAGCCAAGCGATACAACAAATAGAAAATCTAAATACCATAGCAAAATTAACCTATCACATCAATTATTATTTAGAAGGGTTGCTACAAGTATTGAATGGAGGCCCATTAGAAACAAGAGATAAATATAGTTTCGACCTTCCTGAAATAAAAGACGAAAAAGATTGGAATGAATTAACAAAACGGTTCATTCAAAATTCAGAATCTTTTGTCGAAAAAATAAAGGAAATGGAAGATGATATGTTAGACCAAGATTTTGTAAAAAAAGAATATGGGAATTATCTACGAAATATCGAAGCGATCATAGAGCATTCCTATTATCATTTAGGACAAATTTCTTTAATTAAAAAGATGATTATTTCAAAGCAAAATTAACACTGAATACAATCCAGATTTTTTGTTTTTCATCTAAAAAAATCCCCCCTACAATAAAAATAAAATTGCAGAGGGAATTATCACATCCAACAAAAAAGAAAAATCATTTTCTTCCTCTCTTCTTCTTCCATGGTGCGTTTTTATTCCAATCGCCCGCCATAATGGAACCGTATGGAAGGACTTCATCCACGACTTTTCCTAAACCGAATTCGTCCATTTGCTCTCGAACTGTTTTCGCATTCTTGTATGCCGACGGTAATTCGGAAATATCAATTTCATTTGAATAAAAACGAATATCCAATCCAGCCGTTTCTTCCTGATACACCTCTTCGATGGTCATGTGCTCCTTCGATTTTTTATGTTGTGTACGGCTCGTATTTCTACCTGCACCATGAGGAGCAAATCCTAAATTCGTAGGCGTAGCATCCCCTTCAACAATCAAAACCGGTTCTGCCATATTCAAAGGAATCAATCGACGAGAATCTGTTTCTGGAAGAAAATCTTTTTTCAAAGGAGTCGCTCCTTTAGCATGATAGAAAACATCATCTTCCTTGAACACAAAATTATGCTCATTCCAAAACCTATCCTCAATTTGAATATTCAAATTCTGGGCAATCGCATCATGGATACAAGTATGATTTTGCTTCGTCCAATCCCTAATGATTTGAAGTGCCGTCCAATACGCTTGACCCTCTTCTGTATCGAAAGGAATCCAAGCATTTTGGTTTAAGGTCGTCGGAGACAATTTTCTTCTAAATTTATCCGCAATTTTCATCGCTTTTCTAAAAAGTCTCGCCCCGACTCCACGTGAACCATGATGCGTAACGACCATCGTATGACCTGTATTCTTCGAACGCCCCACAAACATAAAGTGATTACCATCCCCTTGTGTTCCCAAGTGGGCACGAGCCATTTTAATCATATCCTTTTCCTTCAAAAAAGCATTGCCTTCGAACGCCTCCAACAAATCGGATGGGAAACGATATTGATGGGCTCTATCCCTTCCACCCGGACCAAAATGAGTCGCTGCAAATCCGGCATCCAAAATTAATTTTGGATCTACTTTACCAAAATCCGTCAACATCACAGAACACCAAAGATCAGCACTATGCATTCCCGGGTGGATGGCAGTCTTCGCCGCCACAACACCTCCTACCGGAATGGTTCCTATTTTACCTGTCGGACAAGCATCGGGCATAACCGCTCCATCAATGATGGTAGGTGTTTTCATCAATTCCTTCATAGTAAGAATGACATCGTTCACGTTCTTTTTTTCCAGCTCATTCTCTGCTTTGATATTGATTGAAAAATCAACCGCCTTTTCATGTAATTCAAGAAAAGGAGCGGGTTTGGATTGCTCTAAAAAATCAATCATTGCATCTCCAACAAGCCCTTCCTCATTAATATGAGCTATGGCATCCTTAAACCATTTACCTGGGGTATAACCCAAATCGATCAATGTGTTTCCTGTAATTTTATTCTTTTCCATAATCTATCGTTTTATGATTATGATACAAATCTCCAAACCAACTACGCAATTATTTTGCGTAGTTGGTTTTTTTCTTTAGATTTATATAAATTTGGTACTCTTACCCTTCCTAAAATTAGCAACATTTAATACGAATATTTAAATCTATTTGATCTATGAAAAATATTTTATGCTTCATTCTTCCCTTTTTAATCTTAAGATGTAATACCCTCCAAGAAGAAGAAACCCCAAAAGAATTTTTAAAATTCGAATTTAATTTAGAAGGTTTCGACTGGGATGGAGATCCTTATAAATTTTCTTCATTCATTACAGATTCGGTTTTGCATTCTCAAGGCTCACAAAGAGCTGCTTGGGATTTTTCATATATCGGTAATATAGAATACATGCACAAAGCGTGGGATAATCAATCAAGCAGTACAAAAGAGCTTTCGCAAGAACAAAAAGATAGTTTTGCTCTTTTCGAAAGAAAAGATGCTCTCCCATATATTTTAGAAAAATCAAAAGATCATCCAGTTGTCATCATCAACGAAGGGCATCATATGCCACAACATCGGGTTTTCACTACCCAACTACTTGAGGGGCTCAAAAAACAAGGATTCAAACACTTGGGTTTAGAAGCTTACTTTAATAGTCCTAAAACGGATTCAATATTACAAGTAAATGGCTATCCGACTTTAACATCCGGATTTTACACCAAAGAACCTCAATTTGGAAATTTAATACGGGTGGCTCACCAAATGGGATTTAAAATATTCGGATATGAAAGTCAGGGACATGAAGATGGGAAAAGTAGGGAAATAAACCAAGCAAAAAATATTCAAAAATATATCGAAAAATACCCGAATGAAAAGATATTGATCCATTGCGGATTTGATCATGGTTATGAAGGAGAACTAAGTAATAAATGGGAAAAAGCGATGGCGGGAAGATTAACGGAATTTACAGATATAGATCCATTGACCATTAATCAAGTTATTTATTCCGAAAGAAGTAATAGAGGATTCGAAAATCCTTATTACCAGCTTACAGATGTAAATACTCCTAGTGTTTTCATGAATAATCATGGTGATATTTTTGGAAAATATAGACCCGGAGCTTGGTTTGATATCGCTATTTTCCATCCGAGGAGCAAAAAAATCAATAGACCCAACTGGATGACATACGGAAATAGAAAAGAAGTTGACATTTCATTTGAAGAAGCAGATATGAAATGCCCTTGCTTGGTTTTTGCTTATAAAAAAGGAGAAGAAATTGGAGTAGCCGTTCCGTATGACATTCAAGAAGTAAAAGAAAAAAAAGTAATATTGGTTTTAGATGATTCTGACTTTGAAATTGTGATTTGGAACCCAATAGGAGAAGCAGTGAAAACAGAACTCAAACATAAAAAGTAAGAATACATCCTTATTTATGGCTCAAAATAAAAATGCATTAATCCGATATAAAACCATTGACAAATGTCTTCAAAATAAATATCGGAAATGGACATTGGATGATTTAATCCATGCTTGTTCTGATGCCTTGTGTGAATATGAAGGAAGGAATATCAACGTAAGCAAACGTACAGTACAGTTAGACATTCAGATGATGCGGAGTGACAAACTCGGGTACAATGCTCCCATTATCGTTTATGATAAAAAATATTATAAATATGATGATGAAAATTATTCCATCACCAACATTCCCTTAACTGAAAATGATATGAACATTCTTTCCGAAAGTGTGGAAATGCTAAAACAATTCAAAGATTTTTCTTTGTTTTCGGAGCTCAGTGGAATTATTCAACGGTTAGAAGACAAAGTTTATACTGAAAAAACACAGCAATCTTCTATTATCCATTTGGATAAAAATGAAAACCTGAAGGGTCTAGAACATTTGGATGTTTTGTACCAAGCGATCCTAAAAGAAATTTGCTTGAATATTTCCTATCAATCCTTTAAAGCGAGAAAACCGAATGAACTTATTTTCCATCCTTTTATCTTAAAAGAATTCAATAATAGATGGTTCGTTGTGGGTAAAAAGAACAACAGTAATGCCATCATTACTTTGGCGTTGGATAGAATTGAAAAAATCACCTACAATTTAAAAACCTCTTATATTCAAGAAAATTTCAATGGTGATGAATATTATAAAAATACCATTGGTGTCACCGTACTAAATGACGAACAAATCAAAACCGTTCGACTCAAAATAGATAGACGGAACGCTCCTTATATTTTGACCAAACCCTTTCACCCTTCTCAGAAATTAATAGAAAAATTAAAAGGCGGAAATATTATCATAGAATTAAAAGTGCACCTGAATTTCGAGTTTTATCGCCTTATTTTGGGATTTGGAAATTCGATAGAAGTATTAACTCCGAAAATTCTAAGAAAGAATATGCAGAAAATTCTTCAATCGGCATTAAGGAATTACGAAAGCCTATAACGAACAAAGCCTATGAAAAAAACATAGGCTTTGCCATATACTTTTGCACTAGTGGATTAACTCATAAATTTCGATACGCCCAAAATTTGTTCTGATTCATTTCTGCGTCGTTCCAA
>JAHDDR010000051.1:0-4853 GCA_020629255.1 Saprospiraceae bacterium
GATATTGATGGCAGATTTAATGTTTCTACGGAATATTACATTCCATTCAACTTATCTCCCAATCAAGCTACCATGACCGTGAATGATCTACCCGTCACTTATGTAAGCCACGAATTAAATAACAGCCAACTATCTTGGAATGGCTATATAGATTTGCCGAATCTATCATCAGAAGAAGAAGTATGTTTTATTTTTGATTTTGGTTTGGAAGAATTATGCCCCGATACACTTTGTGGACTTCCTTGCGAATTTTTAGATATTCCCAATGATATTTGTCCTTGCGATTGTACCATCACTTTCGAGAATATCCCAACAGATATTTCTCTAACCTGTGGAGAAAATATTCCTCCGGTTCCAAGTGATGTTTCTATTATCTCCGATTGTTTAAAGGACACAATTTATTTCCTAGAAGATTCAGGTAGTTGTTCTAACATTTGTGAGGATAGAATAATTACTAGAACTTGGACAGCTGCCACAGAACAATGTGAAGGGTATTCAACATCTGTTAGTCAAACCATTACCATATTAGGAGACAACTCGGTTCCCGTTCTGGCTCCACCTATCCAAGATTTTGTTGTAGACTGTAATACCACAGCAGATATAGGGCAAGCATTCCAAGATTGGATAAATAGCCAAGGGGATGTTTCTCTCACAAGTACAACGAACTGCTGTGAGCAAATCTCCTGGTCTTGGGAAATCGTATCGGGAAGTGTTCCTTCCGATTGCATTGCAGGAACCATTGTAGTAGCATTCACGGCTACCGATGCTTGTGGAAATTCGGCTACGGTTCAATCCAGCTTTATTATTAACGAAATGTAGGATTGCATTTGAATTAATCCTTTTTATCCTAGAATATAAAATCATAACCTGTCTTTGGAGCTCTCTTCAAAGAACCATTAAAATCATTCATTCCAAAATAAAAATGACATGAAAAAATATATAATAATATTTTTATTAACAGCAGTACAATCCTATATCTATGGACAGACCGCCACCATTCAAATAGAGAATGTGAACGACCTGACCATTGACTGCGATAAACCCATTCCTGAAACGGGAACCTATACCACTGTAGGATCGAGTAATTGTTTTGATACCGTGACCTTATCCTACGAAGACGAAAGCACACAAGCTGGATATCCCTATACCTGTACGTATTATAATTATGCCATTACCCGAACATGGACAGCTACAGATGCTTGCGACAGCACTTATTCACAAGTACAAACCATAACCGTCCAAGACACCATAGCACCGACTTGGGATCCCGTTTGTATGCAAAACATACAATTGGATTATTATTACGAATGCAAAGGTGATGCCTCGAGAGAGGAAATTGGCACTATCATACAAAACACAAGGGATTCATTATCCGCCTGCTATTCCGATAACTGTACCCCTCATGATAGAATAAATTGGGGAAGTAATTGGTCTGTCTGGTATGATAGATGGGGCTGTGATGTTAGCACGCTCAGTGCATATTTCAATCCATTGGACTATTGTAACAATTTTGGTCCCACGTTATATTTGAACTTCCATATCAATACTCTCCAAAATAATTTGGTCTTATCCGGACTTCCAGAAACTGTAATTTATATAGATTCAATAGAAGCTCTTCCTAGTCCACCAATGGTAACCCCAGAGAATCCTTGCCAAGGAGGTGTCGTTGTAAATTATGAAGAAGATCTTTCTGCTTACAATGAATGCGATGGAGGTACCATCACCCGTACATGGTCAGCCGCTGACGAATGTAATCATACGGCCACCTTTACGCAAACCATCCATGTCAGCCCACCTTTATTCGAAGGAGTCGAAATGGTTGATCCTGCTTCAGATTCCACGTATGATTTGGTGGACGGTACAGATCCGAATACGGCGTATCAAAATTGGTTGAGTGCTAATGCTGGAGCAACATTATCTGATTCCTGCGTAGTTGTTACTTGGGATTATGGAAACGCTCCGTTACAATGGGAAGAAGGTTTTCTTGGAGACAGAACGGTTACCTTTACGGCTACTGATATCAATGGAAACATGGTTGCTCAAACCACCGCTACTTTTACAGTGATCAATTCTTCTTTAACTACCTGTGATTGTGTCCCCGTCTTTAACGAAACGATTAACGATGTATATCTTCTATGTGGGAATGACGTTCCCATGGCTCCAATGGTTACTGCATCCTTTAACTCAAATGCTCCCTCTCATTGTGACGGAGAAATAATCGTATCTCTTTCGGAAGAAAATACCAGCGATGATTGCAATCCGTGTGCAGCAAGACAAATCATTAGAACATGGACGGCCTCCGTTGTAGATTGTGATGATTCTAATAATATAACAATCCAACAAACAGTATTTGTATTTCCTGATACGGAAGCACCAATTTTCATAGAGGGCTCTTTGCCCCAAGATGGTACTGGCACTGTGGCCGATTTTAACAATTGGTTGACCACCAATGGAGGAGCACAAGCAGAAGACAATGGTTGTTGCGGTAACCTGACTTGGTCTCATGAATATGAGGGAACACCCAATGATTGTTTAAATGAAGATTTTATAGTTGAGTTCACCGTTACAGATAAATGTGGAAATTCTAATTCTCATCAGGCAACCTTTACTATAATTGGAGATGTTACACCTCCAGAAATTACTTGTGAGTTACCCGATAATTATCAAAGCACTTGCGATGCTGATTTTATAGATTTTGATACTTGGCTAGGGGGTGTCGTAAATGATCTGGAAGAAGCCCAGTGTATAACTGATAATTGCAGTCCAGTAACGATTACTCCAAATGTCACTTATGGTTCTGAGTGTAGAGGAGCTATAAATAATAGTGTTGAATTCATTTTTACAGATGAATCTGGAAATTCTGTTTCATCTTTTCCAGAAGGTACAGAAGTACTATATACTATTTTAGATGATGTAGGACCAGTTTTTGAAGAAATTGAACCTCAAATAGAGTATTCATGTACCGAAGACATTCCCAACGGTGAACCATTGACTGCTTTTGATGAATGTAGTGGCATCAATATTGTTTCATCATTACCTATAGATGAAATACTACCTGGAGGAAATGGGTTTTGTAGAACCATAAGAAGAACTTGGGAAGCAGTTGATGAATGCGGAAACCAAAGTTTTATTTTCCAAGATTTGGTATTCACAGACATTGAAGTCCCTGTCTTCAACATGATTCTAGAAGAAACAATTTACGCAGAATGTAATGCCATTCCTCATCCTTTACAAATTGGTGCAACCGATAATTGTACCCCAACAAACGAGATTATAACTACATATAATTATCACAATGTTTACAAAGGGATAACTGAAGGATGTTATCACATTGTAAGAACTTGGACAGCCACTGATGCTTGTGGAAATACTAACACAATGACCCAAACCATTGTTGTAGAAGATAATGTTCCTCCAACAATTACTGCTCCAAATAATATAGTAATTGAAGCGTGTATCGCAGATGAAACAACCGTTAATGAAAATAACGCAAGTTTCGCATTCAATGAAACATGGACAGAGTTGAGCCAAACACAAATAAATACATACTTAAGCTTAACAGGAGCTAGTATTTCGGAAGCCTGTGGCTATAGATTGTTTTATAAAGACATTCTTTCTGGTAATTGTCCTTGGGTAGTAGAAAGAGAATTCGAGATAATGGATAATTGTGGTAATACAAGTAGTGCCATTCAAACCATTAATGTACAGAATTCAAATGTCCCTACCATCCAAGCACCCAATCCCCTAAACATAGAAGGCTGTGGTGTTGGGGCAGCCATAGCATCTGGATTTGAATATAATCCTAATGAAATTATATTAAGCCCAGAACAAGTAAATATGTTCTTGACTTTACCCGGAGCTTATATTGATGAAGACTGCTCTTATTCTGTTATGTATCAAGATGTTTTGAATGGTTCATGCCCTTGGGAAATTACAAGAACGTTTACTGTAACTGATATTTGTGGAAACAATAATTCATCCACTCAAATAATCACTATAAATAATTCTACACTTCCTATTATAACAGCACCTATAAATATTGATGTTGGAGCTTGTAGTCCAGAAGAAGTATCTATTCTAGAAATAGCAACATTTGAATATAGCACAACACCTGTTGTCCTAACTTTTGATCAAATCAGAGCTTTTGAAGAATTAGAAGAAGCTTCTGTAACTGAAAATTGTGAGTACTCTATCAGTTATCAAGATGAACTAAACGGAAGTTGCCCTTGGATTATCACTAGAACATTCACCATTACAGATGGATGTGGAAATACGGGAACCGATAGCCAAGAAATAGTGATTGATGATACCATCCCTCCAACTATTCAAGCACCAGATGATATTGTATTGGAAGCTTGCATGGCTGATGCAAGTACGATCTCCGCTGTAGTAGCAGATTATGTATACAGTGAGACAAATGTAACTTTAGATGCTACTCAAATAACCACCTATTTAGGATTGAGTGGAACGAGTGTAACAGAAGCTTGTAACTATACCATCAGTTACATAGATGTATCAGATGGCTCGAGTTGTCCCACTACTATCACTAGAACATTTACTATCACAGATGCTTGTGGAAATAGTGCAAATGATTCACAATTTATAGTTATAAACGATACAACAGCTCCCTTGATTACCGCTCCTGATGATATTGTATTGGAAGCTTGCATGGCTGATGCAAGTACGATTTCTACTGCAACAGCAGATTATGCATACAGTGAAGCAAATGTAATTTTAGATGCTGCTCAAATAACGACCTATTTAGAGTTGAGTGGAGCGAGTGTAACAGAAACTTGTAACTATACCATCAGTTATATAGATGTGTCCGATGGTTTGAACTGTCCTACTACTAT
>JAHDDR010000051.1:4953-24849 GCA_020629255.1 Saprospiraceae bacterium
CTTGAACGGAGCAAGTATAGAGGAAGCTTGTGACTATACCATCAGTTATATAGATATATCAGATGACTTGAACTGTCCCACTACTATCACTAGAACCTTTACCATTACTGATGCTTGTGGGAATAGTTCGAGTGATACACAAGATATAGTTGTCAATGATACCGTAAATCCTTTAATTACAGCCCCCAACGATATTGTATTGGAAGCTTGTATTGCTGATGCAAGTACAATTACAGATGCTACTACTGGTTTTGTATATAATGAGAACAGTGTGATATTAGATGCTGCTCAAGTAACAACCTATCTAGGCTTGAACGGAGCAAGTATAGAGGAAGCTTGCGACTATACCATCAGTTATATAGATGTATCAGATAGCTCGAACTGCCCCACTACTATCACTAGAACCTTTACCATCACGGATGCTTGTGGAAATAGTGAAAATGATACGCAATATATAGTCATGAATGACACAACAGAGCCTTTGATTACCGCTCCTGATGACATCACAATAGAGGCTTGTGTTGCTGATGAGAATACTATTAGTGCTGCTTCAGCAGGCTTTGCATATAGTAGTGGAACGAGTATAATACTAACTCCAGAACAAGTAACAACCTATTTAGATTTGAATGGAGCAAATGTTACAGAATTGTGTAGCTATGCAATTAGTTATATAGATCAATCAGATGGTTTGAGTTGTCCTACGACTGTTACTAGAACCTTTACTATCACCGATGCCTGCGGCAATACAAATACTGATGATCAAAAGATAACAATAGAGAACCTTTTAGCACCTGAAATCACTGCTCCTTCTGGTTATGGTATAAATGGATGTGATGTTACTGCCCTATCAGATTATTCTACCGAGCCCGTGGATATTAGTACTGAATCTGGAATCTACAACTATTTTGTTGTTGAATCTTGCGATTATACCGTTACTTATGTCGATGAGCTTGAAACATTAAGCTGTGAATCCAGAATTAACAGAACCTTCACCGTAACCGATGCTTGTGGATTAACCGGAACTTCTTTACAAGTGATAACCATTATGGATACTGAAGCTCCTGTGATTGTTCTTGAACCTGAGATCAACTTAGAATGTTCTGATGAAATCCTAACTCCATACGTTACTGATAATTGTTCTCCGGACGGGATGATATCAATTACATTTGTAGACGATGTAATTCCTTCTGAAACTTGTCCTCATTCTTATACGATCACAAGAACTTGGACAGCAACGGACGAATGTGGAAATTCGGCTTCAGCTACACAAGTCATCAATATAATTGATACTACCCCTCCAGAAATTACTGCTGACTTGGATTATACATATACATGTAATCCAGAAGGAAATTTCTTTGAATTCGTAGATTGGATCAATGATTTCGGTGCTAACCACACCCAAGATAATTGTGGAGATACAGATGTCTTTTTCCAAATAGAAAATGCCTGTGCTACTAACGACACTGAATCCACTACTACTACTTCTGGGTATGGATTGGTAACCTTTGATCCGACAACATCTCTCAATGACTTTACTGCTGCGTACAATGTAATATACGAAGAGGATGAAAATACGGGTACGGCTTATCTTCAATTTGATGTTTTCAGTGAATTTCTACCCAATGATGACTTTTTCACAGAAGCATACGAAGGTGAAGTTTGGAGAATAAAATTGTATCTGACCGATGCTATTTATAATAACAATACCAACCTGAATTCTTATTTATTGGATTCGAATCTAAGTACCGTCGAGGGCGTAGGGGATAGCAATAGTGCCCCACTAATCATTCATAATATTGTTGTGATAGGCAATGATGGCAGAATTGATATCGAGCATGACGATAATGATGATGGCTCTTTCTTCATTACATTCGAATGGGAAAGTGCCTCCGATAATTCGGTTGGAGGATCTATATGTCTTAATTTCAGTGGTATTCCTCCACAATGCTGTGGTGCACAAATGGATAAGCTTATTGCTTTCACAGTTGTTGATGAATGTGGCAATATTACAGAAGAAACCATAAGGTTTACTGTAGAAGATCCAAATTGCGATTGTACTCCAGAGGTATGCCAAACCACTGGAGCAGAAGTTCTTTGTGTGGTCGAAACGCCACAAGGGGTAATCATGCAATTGGAATGGGATCCCGTGAATTTCAGTCCTCAATACTTAGTTCAATATTGGAAACAAGGAAACTCTACAGTCTTTACATCAACTCCCACCAATAATTTTACACAATTAACTAATTTAGAGGCTGGTGAGACTTATATCTATTCAATTCATCCATATTGTAGTGGAGTATTAGGAGAAGCTTGGAATGGATCCTTCACGGCTATTTGTTCTGATTTTGGTGGTCCTGGAAATGGGAATCCTACAACTTTTTCTCCCATCAAAGATCCGAATAATCCTTTTCACAATGGTCCGATTAAATCCCCCATCCTTCTTAATCCAAACCACCCGATCAAACAACTCAAGACAATCGAGAATGAGAATATTGATTTATTCCCGAATCCTACACGCTCTGAGTTAAATGTCTCATTTGATATGGAAAATGAAAAGGGCATTCATATAGAAATCTATGATTTGTTGGGTAGGAAAGTTATCCTAAAAGAAGTCGCACCTACGGTTCAATCAACGATATTGGATGTGGAACACTTAGAAAATGGCAATTATATTTTATTATTAAATGATGGGAAAAAGTCTTACATGAAAAAATTCATTAAGATTAAAAATTAATATTTATTCCGGATTTTCAATAAACTTAATTCCTTATCATTATTTAGAGACAGCTTCAAAAAGAAGCTGTCTCTTTTTTTATTCCTAAATTATTTATCTAAAATAATTTGAACCGCCAACACACATTTTATTTCTTTCTGATTAATTAATTATATACTGGATTGTCTTGAACAAGATAGTATCGAAGACTTGAAAATGAATATTACAGGAGAAATAATTATTTCTGTAATCATAACAGATGCTTTTGATGATTTATATAATTCTAACCATCTGAATATATCAGGTGTTATTTTAGGTTTTACAAGAATAAAACTATAACGTTTGTGTTTTCATAGTTTTATCAAGCTCTTGTTCGGTGAAAGTCGGATAAGAGTTTTTTTTGTAAAAACATTTATCCGAACACATATTTTATTTCATTCTGATTAAATAATTAATCTAAGTTGTGAATAAAAATCCGAAACGTTCATGGTTGTTTTAAAATTGAATCATTCTATAGCCTATTTTACGATGGATTCAAATTAAAATGCAACTTGAACTAATTAAGCATTACCTGAAATCACTTAATTTAAAAAAAATGAATCTACTCAAATTTACAAACCTCTTTTTGTTTGTGGCATTTTTGACCACACCCTTTTATGCGCAAGATTTGCACGATCACAAATTATGTGGACACGGTTCTACTTCAGTTCAAAAAGTCAGTACTGAAAATATTGACATAGCATTTAAAGAAGGTAAAACAATTATTGCCGACAGGTTTGGAAATACATACTTGATCGACGACCCTCAAGTAACTAAAAAACAAAACAAATCAGGAATGATTACACATTGTACGGAAGGCCATTTCACATTATATTTTGAAGATGGCTGGGATGATAGTAACACAACAGATATAGCCATGCAAGAATTAGTTTGCGATGTATTTTCTTATTTATCTAGTTTTATTACAGCGAGTCAAGATGCTTCTCAGATCAGTATTAAAGTTGACAAAAAATCGTTGGGAGGAGGGGCTTTAGGCTCTGGCACTCCCTATTGGAACCTAACATTTCCTGATATTACAAGAAAAATGGGGCATGCCATGATTCCTGATATCTTGGCAGGGAATCCTATCGAAAGCTTTGACGGTTATCATGGTTTATTGGAAATAGATGCACAAACGGATTGGTTCATCGACGATACGCCCGAAACAGAAAATGATATAAATGGCTCAGGACAAAAAGATTTATATACCGTTGTATTACATGAAGCATTACATGTTTTAGGATTTGCCTCTCGTATCAGTTCAGGGGGCCAACCTATGGCTTTGAACGACACAGATCCTTTTGCTTTTTATTCTGAATGGGACAAGCATTTAAGGCATACACAAAACAACACAACAATTCCTTTAATAGAATTACAAGAAGCCCCTACCAACGAATTCTGTACCGAATATCAGTACACACACCCAACCATTCCTGAAAATTTACTTCAAGATGTTTGCAACGAAATGAGCTTTGATTTTGAAGGAACCCAACATTTCGTAGTCAATACAGAAAGTGTAGGTTCCTTGCAAAATTCTTTAAGCCATTTTACCAACAATTGTCCCAACGACAATTTTGTCATGCATCCTTTTTTGGACATAGAAGAAACAAGAAGAATTGTAACTGTAAAAGAAAAAGAAGCCCTATGTAACTTAGGTTACATAACAGACGTTTGTACAACCACAGATGAATTTTGTTTTGTATTTGTAAGAGACGATCTTTTTATTCTTGAAGAAAATCACAGTATGGAATTGACCTCAGAATTATTACTAGAAAATGATATCATTCAAGGAATGGATATTGTAAATATTTCTTACGATCTCGATTGTGGCGATGTTTCTGGTTTAAACATCAATCCTCCTCAAGATGAAAATAGCCCATACAATATAACAGGATCAGATTTAGGAGATTTTAATTTTTGTTACACCATTGAAGACTGCGACGGTGCTTGCTATAATGGACAAATTAATATAAAAGTTCTAGATTTAGATTTTTCTATCTATGATAAATGCAATGAATTAAATTCAAATGATTGTCGTGTATTTTTTGATGATTTTGAATATTCAAATATTGACGAATACATGTGGATGCAATACGCAGCAAAAGGTTCTACTTTTATAGGAGGCGAGCCCTTTTTAATTGATAATGCTATTGGGAATTCGCCTGATTTATTCGCAACCATTTCCTCTACTCCCGATGCTTTTCCATATTGCGACATGTATGGCAACGATTTCAATCCCATAGCAACCTACCTCAGCAATGTGGTTCATTTATACTCAGGCATTAATAACAACAATGATCTTTGGATCGAGGGAGTTACTTTCGCCCTTTGCGAACCTATTTACCCCGGCGATTATGTTGAGGTCAATTTTTTAGGTTCCGGTTTCAAAGAATGTAATGATGCCATTTTGAATATCGGCTTCACAAACGAAGGTGTTGAAGCAGGAGAAATCATTAATGATTTAATCCTAGACGAACAACAAATCACTTTAGCACCTTTATTACCTTTAGCACCTTCAAACGACATCGTTGAAATTAATGCTCCATATACATTAACTTTCGACAATAATGGCGAACTGGATTGGAATCATATATTCCTTGAAAAAACGCTGGAAGAAGTAACAAGTAAAGTATTCATCGACGACTTGGAAGTTCTCAGATTAAGAGATCTTCAAATTCACGGAGAAACACAAATACAAGCCTGCCCAGGAGAAATAGAATTGCAATATGAAATCACAGACTATAGAAATAATTTCGAAGTAAATATTACTAACTTGCCGACCGATGTAACTTTAATCCCCACGGCATCTGTTCCAGGAACAACCTTTACCGTAAATGATGGCATCTATAACCCGGAAAATGAAACATTCAGTACATTATTAACCATCCGTCTTGAAATTCCTTCTACGCATACTAGCGGAAGTTTTTTCGACATAACGCTTAGTACATCCGATCCTGTCGGAAATGGATGTGGTATTTTGGAACAAACGATCAACACCCAGATTCAAATTCAAGAAAATCCGATTACGATACAAGGTATTTACAACGAAGACACCCAAGTCGTAGAAGTGGAAGTATGTAATTTATCTAGCACTTCTCAAACAGTTGATTTGATTTTCTCATTTCCTTCCGCCTTGGAAATCCAAGATGCTTTAGGATTTAACACCTCTACCAATAATGTAGGCGGCATCGAATTGTCTTTAAATGAAATTAATTTAATCGCCAACCAATGTGAAAATTATAGCTTCCCAATTTCCGTTCAAGGAAATGTTGATTGCAACGATTATTTAAGTTTTGCAGCCGCCGGAACATCAGCATGTGAAGAAGCAACAGACATCTTTGGCATATGCGATGAGTTAGTTGGAATCACCACCATTGATATTACATCCTTATCATGTAATAATGATTCTGATGCGGCTATCGACATTACAGTATCCGGCGGTTCAACGCCCTATACATACATATGGTCGACAGGAGAGACTACGGAAGACTTAACAGGACTTAGTGCCAACACCTATAGTGTTACCATTACAGATGCTTCCGGATATATCGTAACAGAAGAAATCACAATTGATGAATCAGGCCTAATCATACAACCCTCAATAGAACAACCTACTTGCCATGACACTGCTGATGGAATCGTAGAATTAACCGTAAATGGAGGAGTCCTCCCCTACACTTTTGAATGGGCCTATACTCCATTTGACAACCCCGATTTTGAAAACCCCGATCCGGTGCCCGGAGCAGAAGGCCCTATTTTAAATACTTTCCAACAAGGATATTTCTATTTCGTTTCCGTTTTTGATGCCAGTGGTTGTAATACGTACCTTGAATTTGGCACCGCTTCAAACCCCATAACGATATCCTCTCAATTGTTGCCTCCTTTGTGCGAGGGAGATACCAATGGAGGCATTGCCATATCGGTAACCGGGGGAACCAAACCTCACTTCTATGAATGGTCTACTGGAGCGACCACAGAAGATTTAATCAATATTCCCGAAGGAACGTATACGGTTACTGTAACGGATAATAATGGATGTATGCTAGAAGAAGAGTTTGTCTTGGATATTGGAGATTACCCTCCTCTTCAATTGTTAGGAAATCTGCATCGGGATTGTTTTGCCCAAGATAATATTGAAAATGCAGAAGTGAATATTACTGGCTCTGCGATTTGCCCCCCAGTTATTACCGATGGAAGCGGTAATTATGGCTGCAATTGGACAGATGGAACCTACACCATTACTCCCACAAAAGACGGGGATGATAATTGTGGGGTCACGACTTTTGACATGGTACTTGTTTCGAAGCATATTCTAGGCGTGGGTGGCTCCTTCCTTCCTTTTACCCCTTACCAGATCCTTGCCGCCGATGTGAATGCTTCGAACAGTGTCACCACTTTGGACCTAGTTGAGATGAGGAGACTCATCCTGAACATCGATACCGAATTCCAGAGTAATTCCTCATGGAGGTTCATCCCCGAAAATCATGACTTCCCCGACTCTAACGACCCCTCCTTCTGGAATTTCCCGGAACAGATCAATTATCAATATCCCGACAATTGTGCTGAGCTAGATTTTGTAGGAGTGAAAATCGGAGATGTGAACTGCAGTGCCGCTGCTGATTGCTCCACAAGCAATCTTTTAGCTGAAAACACCGGAAATACATTTCTTACTACAGCAATAGAGAGTTACGGGAGCAACAGCTCACAACCCATAACTGTACTTGTTCAAACCCAACAAGATATTACGGATTTGTATGGATACCAGTTTGCCATGTCCTATAATCATTTAGGATATGATCTTTTGAACATCCTATCGGGAGATACTCCTGGATTTAGCAAGAACAATAACACCCATGAACAAAATGGAATACTACGGTTCCAATGGACAACCGATGATGTATCCAGTCCTTCTTCCTTTGCAAAGGGAACGACTCTTTTCAAATTAGTTCTTAAAAAGAAAAGGAATTGGATCGTTAAGATCAAGGGAGGGCATGATTTTAAATTTCAGATTCGAGAAGACATGATGCCCAGCCAATTGGTGGATACCAATTTGAGGAAAAACACCCTTTCTTTAGCCAATACCTATTTGTATAAAGAAACGGAAAACTCCGCAGAATTCTCTCTATACCCTAACCCTGTACATTCTTCGATCCAATTAAAAATGGATATTGAAAATGACAATGGGTTAGATATTCAAATTATTGATCTAACCGGAAAGGTGGTACAAACCCATACGATGGAAAATCAAAACCAACCATTCGAAATAGATATTAATCATCTTAATGAAGGAATTTATTTTATTACAATTAAAAATGGAAAAGAATCCTTTGTAAAACGGTTTATTAAAACCCTGAAATAATATTTCTTCCTTAAAGAATCTAACCACAAAGTCCTTGCCCGATTTTTCTACGAGCAGGGGCTTTTTTTCTCGTGTTAAAAAATCAAATTTCAACACACATTTCAATTTTCTTTTTATCAAATAAGAAAAGTCGTTTCATATAATTCTAAAATGATTACAATAATGAAAAAATATCCACTTTTATTTTTAGCGTTAATTGCTATTATTTTTTTCCAAAATAAATCATTAGCATTTAACACTAGTTTTGATTGTTCCATTTCCGCAGGAGAACATATCACTCATTGTACAGATATTAATGAATTCACCATTAATGCTTCACATAGCGGTTTAAATACTTTTTCCAATTTACAATGGACAGGACCAGATGGATTTGAATTCAGTTTCCCTGCAACTGCTGATCCATTACTCCATCCTACCATCACCTATTCTTCGGATGGTTCTCCAACAGATTTTCCCGAAGGTACATTTACATTTAACTTAGAAGCTCTTTGTGATGAAACAACTCCAGTACAGAGTTCTGTGGATGTTACGTTTATTTCTCCACCAGATGAATTTGCTATATATGCAAATGACGTTCCCTATGGAGGCGACATTTATAACGTATGTGAATATACTGTTTTCAGTTTGGATCCTGAAATAGAAAACAATGGAGAAAACATTGTATTTACCCTTTCCGATCCTGATTTCCAATTTGTCGAATATACAACAGATGGAGATATTCGAATTGCTCTTCCCAGAGGTCAGTTTTGTGAGGATTTAACCATGAATCTATCCTATAATTTAGGCGGTTGTTCTATTACAAGACAAGTCCAACTTTTAGTTGAAAACCGCCAAGACATAAGTATACCTGACGGTGTCGAATATTGCAACCTTTGCACGGATGATTTAAAACTGCCCGATGCTGGTTGTGGTACGGTATCATTGTCCATCGTACAAGGTCCTGGAACTATGAGCCCTCCAGATTATGATAAATACGATGGTGTATATTGTTTTTCCGAACCGGGCACATATACTTTACGTTATGAAAAAATAGGAGGCCATTGCCCCGACATTATAGAAGAGTTTGATTTAACCTTCCACGATCTTTCTGTCATTTACGATTATGATACAGAAATAGAAATGTGTGCCGAACCGGATCCCACAGAAACGATTTGTTATACCTTCGACTTCCCTCTACCCCAAGGCTGCCATGCAGGCGAATGGGTTAGCGTCCAATCATGGATGGACCAATTTTGGACAGTAGACCCAATGACTCCTAATACCGTTGAAATATGCATGCCTCATGATTATCCATATTATACTATAGAAGTCACCAGACCCATAGAATGCATTCAAGATCCCAAAGGATTTAATTTTTGTTTAGATGACCAATTAGCGGTTCTATATAGCAATACGCTCATAAAAAAAGACGAAGGCATTTTCGAATTCTGTGGCCCTACCCCTTTTAATTTTTTTTCTATCCTGAATCGGAATGGCTTTTTAACCCAATGGCCCAATCAGCAACAAATAAATTTAATTGACGCTCCTGACGAATATACTCCTCCTACTGAAGGATATGATTTTGAAGAACAAATCACACTTTCCATACCTGGGCAATATATATTCGAAATCGAATTGTGGGAAGATTTCCCCTGTGTTATTTCGGATGTCGTTACTTTAGAAATTTATATTCTTGATGAAATTACAACAGGTTTTCCGAACGCAGGAACTATCCAGCCCTTTTGCATCAATGAAATTGTACAGCTTTCAGGAAGTATACCCCAAGTTCCATTGGGTAATTTACATTGGGAGGCCAATTCGGATGCCGTTAATTTCTTAGTGGGTCAAAATTCTCCCAATCCTGAAATCCAAGTAGATGTTCCGGGTACCTATACGCTTCAATACTATTATTCTGCCCATACAGACTGCTTATTGGTCGATGAATTGGAGATTATAGTGGTAGATTGTTATTGCCTAGAATTAGATTATTTTTCCAATACCACGGCTAATTGTGATGGTACCATGACGTTTAATACCTTCATTCAAACTGCAACAGATTTTCCTATAGAGAGCATCTCTTTCTCCCAAAGTGATTGGCCCGAAAGCCACGTAGAATATGTCGGTCATTATTTCGATCTACTCATGCAAATAAGTGGAACAGTACATCCTTCCGATAATGACTTAACTGAGTTTTGTTATCACATTGATTTTGTAAATGATACGATTTGCGATTTAATCGAAATCTGTATTCCTTTAGACATGATCGTTCCTTTAGAAATAGAATCAGAATCAACTTCACTCCTTTGTCATGGTGCCCCTGAAGGCTCTATAAACCTAACCGTTTCCGGAGACAATGGACCTTATAGTTTCCTTTGGTCCAACGGAGCTACAACGGAAGACCTTGCAAATTTAGCCGCTGGATTGTATGAAGTTTCCGCTACCGACATAAATGGTTGCCAAACCATTCAATCATTCGAGATTACCCAGCCCGACCCAATAGCCATTATGGGAGAAATAACCCATATGCCTCCCTGCCATGATTCAGACGACGGTACGGTTGTCATGAATATAACCGGAGGCGTTTCGCCTTATGCCCTTCAATGGTATCAAGTCCTCGCATCGGGAGAATTGGTGTTGATGGATGGAGAAACTTCGAATACCCTTGATGGGTTTTCTCCCAACATCCAATATCAGTTTCACGTAACGGATGCCAATGGATGCCTGACTTTTGCTGAATTCAGCACCTCTTCAGAATTGGATATATCCGCTGACACAACCCCATATGAATGTTTGGACATCGTTGCGGATATCATCCTCAATGTCACCGGAACCCATGCTCCCTTTACATATAGCTGGGTCGCAGGAGACGGAACTGATTCTGAAGCTGAAATATTAGCAACAACCTATTTTTTCCAACCCATCACAGAGGGTGAATATACCGTAACAGTTACCGATGCGGAAGGATGTCAGAAATCCCTTACATTAACAGTTACTAGACCGCCTTCAAATACGGACATATCAATTTCCCCCAACACCACGGATCCCCTCTGCCCCGGTGATGAGAACGGAAATATCTTCCTTGATGTTTTTGGTGGGACAGAACCCTATTCCTTTGAATGGTCTAACGGAGTTGTGAGTTCTTTGAACTATCTCAAATACTTACCTGCGGGGGAATACCACGTGACCGTAACGGATGCCCTCGGTTGTAGTAACCAAATGACAATTACCCTGACTGATCCTGAGGTCATAATTTCCAATGAAATTATGCATATTCAATGTTATGAGGATGCAAATGGTGCCATAGACCTAACCGTTTCCGGAGACAATGGACCTTATAGTTTCCTTTGGTCCAACGGAGCTACAACGGAAGACTTGTCAGATTTGACAGCCGGTTCATATAATATTACGATTTCAGATGCTAATGGTTGTGAAATCACAGAAGAGTTCATTATTACAGAACCTTCTGAAGTAACCGTAGACGCAACGGTGACAGAACCCAGCTGCTCCTATTTATCCGATGGCAGTATCAGTATTGTTGTAAACGGAGGAACAGCTCCTTATGACTATCAATGGTTCTATACTCCAATCGAAAACCCTGATTTTGAAAATCCAGAACCTCTTCCAGGTGCTACAGATCCTGTTTTGGATAATTTAACACTCGATAATTTCTATTTTGTTTTTATCCAAGATAGCAATGGTTGTGAAACTTATGTGGAATTCAGTTTTGGTACATTACATCTAACATTAACATCTACTTTGTTTCCGCCTTTATGTCTAGGGGACCCTAGTGGAGGAATAGATATTTCGGTTACTGGAGGAACAAAACCTCATTTTTATGAATGGTCTACTGGGGAGACAACAGAAGATTTACTACAAATCACGGAAGGGGTTTACACGGTAACGGTAACGGATAATAATGGCTGTACTCTGGTAGAAGAGATCGATTTGGAAGTAGATGAAAACATCCCTCCTATGCAACTGACCGGTAACATACATAAGGATTGTTTGGATCAAGAAGCAATGGTAGATGTAGAAGTCAACATAACGCCTTCGGATATCTGTCCAACTGTAATTACCAACAACAGTGGAAATTATACCTGTGTTTGGCAAGAAGGCGAATATACCATTACCCCTTCCAAAGATGGGGATGACAAATGCGGAATCAGTGGCATAGATTTGGTACGATTATCTCAATATGTCAACAACCTAATTCCATTGACACCTCACCAGATTATTGCTGCTGATTACAACGGTTCTAATAATGTGGACGAACTCGATGTTCAACAATTGAGAGATCTTATCCTCAATATCGACACAGAAAATCCATTTAACACCTCTTGGCGATTTGTACCAGAAACTCATGTGTTTCCAGATGAGACTGATCCTCAATTTTGGAATTTCCCTGAAGAAGTAATTTATAATTATCCTGACAATTGTGCCAACTTGGATTTCAACGCCATCAAAATAGGTGACTTGAATTGTAGTGCTCCCGTTGATTGCGAAACAAATGGTATAAATGATAATGAAATGAATTCGGGAGTAGTGGTATTGAACGGTGTTCTGGAGAACAATAACACGCCCTATTCTGCTACTTCTCCTATTACCGTTTCTATAAAAACTACCAGCGATATTACAGATCTATATTCGTATCAATTTGCCATGTCCTTCAATAATTTAGGATATGAATTAATCAACATTATACCCGGAGACATGCCTGGATTCAATAAAAACCAAAACACTTCGGTACAAGGAGGGATATTGCGTTTTTTATGGTTGACTTCCGACGTTGCATCACCTGAATCATATACCGCTGGAACGACTTTATTCAAACTTGTTTTCAAGGCTAAAAAAGGTGGAATTATAAAAGGGACGAAAGGAGGTCGAGCCCGACTGGATTTAAAATTAAGAGATGATATGCTTGCCGGACAATTTGTAAATGAAGATTTAAATACTAATTCTGTTCTAATGTATGGTGCCAATGCTAAACATGCTGAAAGTGTTCAGGTAGAAGAGCCTACTCCTTTCCACCTATATCCTAATCCGGCTCATTCATCCATATATTTAAATTTGGAGGTTGAAAATAAAAATGGATGGGATATCCAAATCCTTGACATCAACGGAAGGGTTGTAAAAACCCATCACGTTAAAAATCAAAACCAACAACTTAAATTGGATATTAGCTCTTTGGATGAAGGAACTTATTTCATAAAAATAAAAAATGGAAAAGAAATGTTTGCAAAGCGATTTATTAAAACAAACCATTAGGCATTCTCTTCATATAAATTGCTTGATTAAAAGAACAAACCCTTGTCGGATAAAAATCCGACAAGGGTTTGTTTGTTATTACTAAAAGCCATTTAATTGTTGCCGAACAAAATCTTTTGGAAAATCTTCTACTCCTTCAAAACCCAATTCGATATCCCGGCCATTATGGGGAATGTGGTCCGTTCTAAAAATATAATCCCATATACTTAACGTTAGCCCGAAATTAATTCCATATTTGCCTTCGGGCAATTCTTTAGCGTGATGCCAAATATGCATTTCAGGATTATTAAAAATATATTTTAATGGACCTAAGGGAATGGTGAAATTGGCGTGATTGAAATGCCCCCAAGCCAGTTCAAATACATACAAGAAAAATAAATCCTGCAAACCGAACCCTATCATGGTAAGGGGAATATATTTTAATGATTTATACACAACATTTTCCATCCAGTGATAACGGAGGTGTGCGGCAAAGCCCATTTGTTCTACGGAATGATGTACTTTATGGAATTCCCATAACCAAGGAACTCGATGCAATAAACGGTGCACCCAATAACTCAAAAAATCACTGATGACAAACATGATAATCATGTAAAATAAAAAAGGCAATTTGTGCAATTCCATCATCAACAGATTCTGGATGCCAAATGCCCATTGCAAAAAATCATTAAATAATTGAGCCAGCACATCAGATGCGGCTTTGTAACCTATCAAAGAAAAAAGCATAATATTGAACACCATATAAAAAGCGTCCAGCCAAAAATCTTTTCGGATAATAGATTGCTTTTCCCGCCAGGGTTTTAGATTTTCTAATAAAAAAAACAACAAGGATACACCAATGAACCAATAATAATAATTATCCCAGGCGGGTCTTGCCATTTCTTGAACAAACCAAGACCACATACCGACAAACGAATCCCAGAATTGTTGTAGATATTTCATTTTTAAAATTCAATTTGTTTTCCAAATATGGAATATTTTTTCTAAACTAGTGTAACAAATGTTACATAACCACCAGCAGGCACTAAAAACTAATCGTTTCTCACTAACAACAATATTCAAGTTACAAAAACATTATTACTTGTTCAATTATCTTTAACTTTGTCATTGAACTTCAATTTGAATGAAAAAGAATACATCAAGAAAACTACACGTCAGGAACCGACACCAAGGTCGATATGATTTACTAATCTTATCTCAATCATTGCCCGAATTGAAATCTTTCATCACCCCTACCCCTTCGGGTCTTGAAACCATTGATTTTTTCAACCCTAAAGCGGTAAAAACTTTAAACAAAGCTTTACTTTTCCATTATTACAACCTTCATTTCTGGGATATACCTGAAGGCTATTTATGCCCACCGATTCCGGGCAGGGCGGATTATTTACATTATGCCGCTGATGTTTTGGCTTCTTCGAATCAAGGGAAAATCCCTAGGGGTGAAAAGATAAAATGTTGGGATATAGGCACAGGTGCTAATTTGATTTATCCCATTATTGGACACTATGAATATGGATGGTCTTTTACGGGAAGTGAAATCGATAAAAAAGCCGTTTTTTCGGCTCAACATATTATTGATAATAATTTGTCTTTACAAGGAAAAATCAATGTAAAGTTTCAAGAAAAACATGAATTTATTTTCAAAGGAATTTTAAATGAAAAAGAAAAATTCGATCTTGTTATTTGCAACCCTCCTTTCCATTCTTCTGCGGAGGAAGCTAAAAAAGCAAGCATCCGAAAAATATCTAATTTAAAAAAGAAAAAAATAAAACAACCCAAATTGAATTTTTCCGGACAAGCCCATGAACTCTGGTGCGAAGGCGGAGAAGTGGGTTTTATTCAACGATTGATACAAAAAAGTATTTCTTTTTCTAGTTCAATTTTCTGGTTTACATCCTTGGTTTCAAAATCGGATCATTTAACCATCCTTAAACGAAGCATAGAAAAAACAAAAGCGAAGGACATTAGAATTATCGAAATGAAACAAGGACAAAAAACAAGTCGGTTGATTGCTTGGACTTTCCTTTCTAAAGACCAGCAAAAAGAATGGGCGAAAAACCGTTGGAAATAAATAAAACATCATTTTAATTGTTCTAAAATCCATTCTCTTTCTGTTAAAATTTCGGCTTGATTTACCTCCTCTTTTAATTTTTGTTTTTTGATTTTATCGAATTGATTCAACTGCAATATTTTTTGGGTATAATATACAAAATTGGAATAATTGGTTTTATGGTAACTGATCACCTTATTCCTTCTCAAATATTTTTTAAAGCTCGCTAACAAAGATTCCAACGCTTCGAATTCTTCTAATTCAAAATAAATTTTAGTTAATAGGACTTTAGCAGAAATATTAATTAGCACATCTTTTAAATCGACTTGAATTAATAAAGACATCGCTTCATCATATTTCTTTTTTACATGGTACAATCTTGACAAATTATAAGCATAAATACTTTCTTGAAAATCTTCTTCTAAGATATTTTTATATTCTTGGATAAATTTCGCCAACCATTCGAATTCTTTCAACCTTAATCCCGCAGTTACAATGTTCGTATACGACCAACGCGAAAGCACGCCTGAAGTCAAAAACACACCCGCATCCAAACCGGAGATATATAAATCAAATAATTCTTGCAAATAATTTTCTGCCCCATTGTTTATCCTTTTTACACAATAATTATTTGCAATGGTATAAATGTCCTTTAATTCGTTTTTAGAAAAGAGTTGGTTATTTTTTTGAATCAATAATTTTAATTGGTTGAAATTTTCTTCATCGTCCGGATTTTTCAAGGCTTGATAACAATAAAAATAAATGGCCATTTCTGGCATTTCAAGAAAACCATCATTTTTCACCAATTCCAAAATAAAAGGTAACATCGGTTGTTCATACTCCGACTTATACACCGCCTTATGGGATTCCATTACCACCGCATATTTCAATTTTTCCAGAATAAAAAATGTATTTAATTGTCGGTTCAGGGTTTGCAAATTGGTTTCTTTTGTTCTATTTCCTCTTCCTTGCATTTCGAAAATTTCCCGCTCGATCCGATAGGAAGAATAATGAAAATCACTATTCCTTACACCTTCTTTCCCTTTATTTTTTTTTATTCTTTTTAATTTTTGTTCGAAGTGCTTAGATAAATTCCTCTCCCTATAAATTTCCAGCATATCGATTTCGGTGGTAATTTTCAATTGTTCTTCTCGTTCCATTTGGAGAAATTTTTCCATTATGCCTAACAAACGGGATTTTAAGGCATGAAAAGCGGCAGAATTATATTTATCTTTTTCCGGATAAGCATATAGAAACGCTTTTTCTTCTGAAATACGGTACGCTTTTTTCTCTTTCTGCTTCGCCATCCAATTAAAGAGACGCAAGACGGCTCCCTCTTGATTAAAAATGGGAGAATTTAGGGTTTTTGCAAATCTCTTGAGTTCTTTAGGAGTAAATGTCAAAAACAAAAGCCAAAGTTTTCCACTTTTCATTTTATAAATTTTATCATAAAAAACTAATTATCAATAATTTAAAACAAATAAATCCAAATATTTTTTTATAAATATACTAAAATGTACTTGAACAGACACAGATATTGCCCCAAATTTGTCATATCAATAATGATGTAACAAAAGGATAAAAATAAATCATCCATCCTTATAAAATACTATAATTATGAAACAGCTCATTATCTTAATCGCTCTGTGCCTTAGCACACACACATGGCTCTCTTCCCAAACAACTGTTGTTGAAGGAAAGGAATGGAATTCGATTGAAACCTTCCTTAATATGGTTACTGGAAATTTAGAGGCCAATCCGACTTTTCATAAATTTGAAGGGGATACAACTATCAATGGCAACACCTACAAAGTAAAGTGGAATTCTTTTAATGGAGGGAATTCTTGGATCGTAGGGCAAGCTAATTTCGTTGCCGATTTTTTCAGGGAGACCCCAGATGGCAAAGTATATTTTCCAGAAATATATACTGACACTATCATTGATCTTTTATTATATGACTTCAATGCTGCTGTGGGAGACACACTTATTGTCGGTGAAGATTTTACTCCGTTAAAAGTAGAATCTATAGATTCGATAGAATTATTGGATGGCAGCAAGCGGAAAGCCCTTCACTTAACTAATCTCAACAACAATGAACCCAATACTTGGGTGGAAGGAATCGGTAACATCGAATCTGGTTTTGTTTACCCTTACAAAGGATATCAGGGAGATTTAAATTTACACCTTACCTGCTACAAAGAAAATGGCGAATTGCTCTATACTTCTGGTATTTATGATGACATACAAACTTGTTATTATACTGAAGGCTTTCTGAATCGAATTACCGGAAAGGTGTTTCGGGATGACAATGGAGATTGTTCCCAAGACGAATTAGAAATGGAACTCGAGGGGTGGTTGGTGAAAGCTGTTTCTGACAACCATACCTATTATGGATATTCTCAAGCCGATGGTACTTATGCCATAGGCTGCGAGCCAGGCAATTATCATGTTCAAATCATTCCTAAAAATGCTTTGTGGGGGGTAGATTGTAATAATAATTCTTATACTGATATTCTTTTCACGACTATCGGACAAGATACAAGCAGTATTGATTTTGCTGTCACACCATTGCATGAGTGTTCTTTAATGGAAGTGGACATTACTGCCCCTTTTCTTAGAAGATGTTTTGATAATGATATTTATGTTACCTATTGCAATACGGGAACAGAAGATCAGCCTGATGTGAGTGTAGAAGTCACCCTCGACGAATACTTGTCATACAATAGCAGTTCTATTCCTTTTGATGGACAAAATGGCAACCTTTTCACTTTCGAAATCGGCTTGGTTGAATCGGGCGAATGTGGTAGTTTTACCATTAATGCGTATGTAGATTGTGATTCGACAGTACTTGGGCAAACGCATTGCAATGAAGCTTATATTTATCCGGATACGACCTGCCTTCCGGTCTCTCCCCAATGGGATGGTTCCGAAGTAAAAGTCTCGGGGTCTTGTGATGGAGATTTAATTTCTTTTTCCATTTCCAATATCGGAACGGAAGACATGAGCCAACAATTGATCTATCATGTTTTTGAAGACCACCTTATGCGGGAAAGTCTGAATTTCCAACTGAGCAGTGGAAATATGGAATCCTTAACTTACCCCAGCAATGGTTCGACGTGGAGAGTGGTGGCAGAGCAGTCCCTTTACCACCCCAGCACTTCGGTATTCGAATCGGTAGCGGTAGAAGGTTGTGTTACAGATGGAGGAGAATATAGCACCGGATATGTGACCCTGTTCAACGATTTTAGTGAAGAACCGTTTTATTCTATAGATTGCCAAGAAAACAGAGGGTCTTATGATCCGAATGACAAATCTGCTACTCCGGTCGGATATGGTGAAGAACATTTCATTATGCAGAATGAGGAAATAGAATATCTGATTCGTTTTCAAAATACAGGTACGGATACCGCCTTTACAGTAGTTATCGAAGATCAGCTTTCTGAGTATTTGGATCCAAGTAGTATTCGAGGACTTACCAGCAGCCATGTTTATTCTTTGGATATTACGGGTACAGGACTAATGACTTTTACTTTTGACAACATCTTATTACCTGATAGCACCACGAACGAACCTGCTTCACATGGTTTCATCAAATTCAGAATCGATCCTTTCTCGGATACGCCTATTGGAACGGTGATTGAAAACGAAGCTTATATTTATTTCGACTTCAACGACCCGATAATAACGAACACTACATATCATACTCTTGGAGAAGAATTTTATTTGATGTCTGTGGTTCAACAACCCGAATTCCAAAACTTGGACATACATGTTTACCCTAATCCTATGACCCAACAAGCAACGATACGTATTGATAATACATCTATGGAAGAGTTCATTTTTGAGTTTTACGATAGTACCGGTAGGAAGCTCCTACAATCAACTATTGAAAATGAATATATCCTAGAAAGAAACAACTTGGCTACCGGGATGTATTTATTCAATATAAAAACCCAAAAGGGACAGCTTGTTAGTGCCGGAAAAATTTTAATCCAATAATTATTTTTCAGTACTAGAGATTTACTAACCTCTTCTTGTTCTTCGAGAAGAGGTTTTTTGTATTTAATCGAATTACCCTTTTATCGTTTTTTTCAACTCTAATTTTCTCCCATCCCATTGATGAATTAAAATTTCTTGGGTTTCTTTTGAAATATATTCTCCATCTTCCCCCATTATTTCATTCATATTTTCATCTAACAAAGGTTCTAAACTGGTTCTTTTCTCTACTATCAATTGTTCCAAAGGAATACCATATTTTTCTGGATTTTTAATTTCCATGATTTCTCCATTTTCCCAATTCACCATATTTTTTCGATCTCCATTTAAAATTAATTTAATCGTTCCATTTCCAAACCGAACAGGCAGATACACTTGTTCTTCATCATAATATCCTGCCTCGCCAGTTGAAGTAGCATTTATTAATTTTACAAATTCATATTTATCATTAATTAAAATAAAATCATTGGAAGTCAAACCCGGACAGCTTTCTCG
>JAHDDR010000239.1 GCA_020629255.1 Saprospiraceae bacterium
CAGATTTTTCTTTTTTATTGGGTTCTTGTGTTTGGCCTCATAAGACAAAGAAAAAACATTGGAAAATTTTCGATACCATGAAAAAAATCCCATCGGATTTTATGTTGTGGATGGGAGATAATATATACTTGATTTTTGGAGAATGGAAAACAAAAGAAAAAGTATATGCCAGATATATTGAAAATAGAAAACAGCCAAAATTAAATTCCTTTATCCGATCCAGACCGAATTATGCCGCTTGGGACGATCATGATTATGGCCCGAATAATAGTGATGGAAGTTTTTATAATAAAGAATTGACCCTAGAAGCTTTCAAGGATTTTTGGGCGAATCCGTCTTTTGGGACAGAGAAGGCAAAAGGTACATTTTATTCTTACGAATGGCAAGATGCAGAATTTTTTGTGTTGGATGGAATGTTCCATCATAATGAAGAAGAAATGTATGGAAAAGAACAAATGGACTGGTTGAAAAAAGGATTGTTAAATTCAAAAGCCAGAGTTAAATTCATTGTCGGAGGTTCCCAGTTTTTTGTAAACAATGGAGTAAATTGGAATGATTGTCCGAAAGAGAAAAATGATTTTTTGACCTTTGTAAAGAAAGAAAAAATAAAAGGTTTATTATTCCTTTCCGGTGACCGGCATTATACGGAACTGACAATAATAGAGGATGATTCATTACCCAAGATTATAGAAGTAACCACTTCCCCTTTGACAAGTCATGTGAATTGGTTGCCCGGAAATAAAAACCCGAATAGGGTAGATGGCACGTTTTTTAAAAAGCATAATTTCGGAGAGATTTCATTATTAGGGAAAGGGGAAGAAAGGAAAGTCCACATTAAAGTCCGGGAAAGAAATGGGGATGTATTGTGGGACTATGAAGTGTTTGTTGAGGATTTGGAGTAAAATTGAATTAGAACTCAACAGAACGAGATGTTCGATTGTTATAATGGTTAATTAGATGATAATACCTTATCTTTGCAGCGAAATTCAGAAATATTGAAAATGATTGAGACAGATATATTGATAATCGGAGCAGGGCCATGTGGTCTATTTACGGTTTTTGAAGCGGGTTTATTGAAATTGCGTTGCCATTTGGTGGATTCATTGCCGCAGGCAGGAGGACAACTAACGGAGATTTACCCTAAGAAACCCATTTATGATATTCCGGGTTATCCGGATATTCTGGCAGGGGAATTGGTAGAGCGTTTGATGGAACAAATTGCACCTTTCCATCCGGGATTCACATTGGGTGAAAGGGCGGAGCGAATTGAGAAAATGGAAGACGGAAGATTCAAATTGACGACAAGTAGAGGAACGGAACACGCCGCACCTGTCATTGCGATAGCAGGCGGATTGGGTTGTTTCGAGCCTCGTAAACCGCCTATTGGGAATATTGTGGATTTTGAGGATAAGGGAGTCGAATACATTATTAAGGATCCGGAATTTTATAGGAATAAACGGGTAGTTATTGCGGGAGGAGGAGATTCTGCTTTGGATTGGTCCATCTTTTTGGCGGATGTGGCGAGTGAAGTGACCTTGGTTCATAGGAGGACGAGTTTTAGAGGTGCATTGGATTCTGTGGAAAAGGTGATGGAATTGAATGCCGAGGGTAGGATCAAATTGATTACCGAAGCTCAGGTAACTGGATTGAATGGAAATGGGCACTTGGAAGATGTAGTCATCAAACACAAAACCGAGGGAGAAATGATTAAGGAAACGGATCATTTTATTCCACTATTCGGTTTGGCTCCGAAATTGGGTCCGATAGCAGAATGGGGTTTGAATATAGATAGGAATGCGATAGAAGTGGATACGGTCGATTATTCTACGAATGTAGAGGGAATTTATGCGATTGGCGATATCAATACCTATCCGGGTAAACTAAAACTGATTCTTTGTGGTTTTCATGAGGGGACTATCATGGTTCAATCTGCATTCAAGCGGATTTATCCGGATAAAAAACTGAGTTTTAAATACACTACGGTAAATGGTGTGCAGGGTTTTGAAAGTTAAAAGTCAAAGAGAAAATTGGAAGATACAATAAAAATAACGGTCATAGATAGGGAAGATCAGGAACACATCCTAGAAGCTCCAACGGATATGAATATGAATCTGATGGAGGTTTGTAAGTCATATGATTTACCGGTCAAAGGTACTTGTGGAGGAATGGCATTGTGTTCTACTTGCCATTGTTATGTCGAATCTGATCATGAACTGGCTGAAATGTCAGAAGATGAAGAGGACATGCTGGATCAGGCATTTTTTGTCGATGATGAAAAAAGTCGATTGGGTTGTCAGATTCATATTTCGGAGGGTTTGGATGGGCTAGTGGTTAAATTGGCTCCCGAAGCAGAATGATGTTTAGATATTTTTAGACTGAAAAAACCCCGATTCCATTAAAAATGGAATCGGGGTTTTTAATTTTCTTGTTGTTTGAGAGGCAGATTATAATTGCTTCAAATTGCGTATCTAAAAATCTAGTCATCTACTTAATCATTCCCCAACGACAAAACGATAACCGACACCACGGACGGACTGGAAGAACAAAGGTTCTTTAGGGTCTTCTTCAAAATATTTTCGAAAAGCCAAAATAAAATTATCAATCGTCCGGGTCGAGGGATAGACATCATAGCCCCAAACCGCTTGTAGGATTTGTTGGCGGCTCACGACTTCCCCTTTTCTTTCTGCCAATAATTTCAACAGCATCACTTCCTTTTTAGTCATTCTGAAAGGACCATGTTGACCGATGGCGTCGAATGTGGTGAAGTTGACTTCGTTTTTACCAAAGGTATATTTTTCCTCGATTTTTCGGGTTTGTTTTTGGCTTCGTTTGATGAGATTGCTCACCCTCAATAACAGCTCTTCCAAATTGAAAGGCTTCGTGAGGTAATCATCCGCACCTCTTTTCAGTCCGTGAATTCTGTCTTGTGGTGTATCCTTGGCGGTCAACATGATAATTCCGACATCAGAATTTTTCAATCTGATTTGTTCACAAATGCTGAAACCATCCACTTCCGGTAGCATCACATCGAGAACAATAAGATCGAAATGTTGTTCTTGTGCAATTTTCAAAGCTTCCTTCCCGTTCCCCGAAGCAACAACCTCATAATTTTCCAATTCAAGATTGAGCTTCACGATGCTTCTGATGTTTTCTTCGTCTTCTACTAATAAAATCCTCATGATAGAATTATTATTTCTGCTTTTAAATAGACCTTAGTATTTAGACTTTAGTATATAGATTATGATGGTTTTCGTAGAAGATAACCCGTTTTATATGAGTTGATCTAAAATCTAAATACTAAAATCTAAAGTCTGTTGCGTTTTACGCAACTTGAATTAAATAGGTATAAAAATGCTAAAGATAGAACCTTTGGGTTTATTATTCTCTATTTGTATTCTGCCATTATGTTTATCAATGATTTCTTTCACTATATATAATCCCAAACCAGTACCTTTTGTTTTACGGGTGTCCTCATTTCCTATCCGATAAAATTTATTCAGTACCTGCTTTTTTTCTTTTTGGCTAATGCCAATGCCATTGTCTGCAATGGAAATAATATCGTAATAATTATCCTTTTTATATTCAATAGAAATGACAGGACCATCTTCCGAGTATTTAATGGCATTTTCTATAAGATTAATAAATACGGAAGTCATACCGAATTTGTCTGCGGAAATAACAGTGTTTTCATCCATGATAATATTAATATCTACACTACTGTTTTTAGTAATAATACTCTCTCTTATTCCATCCAATAAAGGAAATAAATCCAATTCCTCAATCTTAATATCATAAGCGGTTTCCATTCTGGCAGCGAGTAATAAATTATTGACCAATCCCTCTAACCGTTCTGTTTCACTCAATGCATTTTCAGAAAATTGTTGTATTTGATTACTCTCCAGTTTCCTTTTGCTGAAAGTTTGTAAGATTAATTTTATCGAAGCCAATGGGGATTTTAATTCATGGGTAATAGAAAGTAAAAAATTGCGGCTTTGGTTTGCCGCTTCATTTTGTTTTTGATAACCTTTGTTGATTAACCAAATACCAATTAAAAGTGTGATTGCCAAAACCCCTGCTTCGCCGAGAATCATTTTTTCTTGACGATTATAT
>JAHDDR010000052.1 GCA_020629255.1 Saprospiraceae bacterium
TAAAGGAACAAAAAAAACAACGACAAGCCCAAAACAAGAACCTACACTTGTACAAGACGTTGATCCATATGCCGAATTGGTGAAAGGTATGTGCGAATGCACAAAGGAATTAATTTCTATCATGGATGAAATGGAAGTCTTACAAGCAGAAGGGAAAGTAGAAGAGTTACAAGCTTTGGTTCCAAAAATAAATAGCCTACAACCGGAAATAGAATCTTGTATTGGCGAACTGCAAAAAAAACATCCTGATTTGTTCAGAGATGATTTAGAACAGGAGCATAAAGATAAAATAGATGCCGCCATGAAAAAAGAATGTCCTAAGTTAGAAAAATTATCAGATAAAACACGATGAATAAAATCAGCGGACAAATTGTGGATGTCTTGAATGAGAAAATATTTTCAGGAACCATCCATTTTGAAAATGAGAAAATTATAAATGTTGTTGAAGAAGAGGTAGCTAACGCTAATTATATAATTCCTGGCTTCATTGATGCCCATGTCCATATAGAAAGCTCTATGCTGACACCCAGCGAGTTTGGTAGAATGGCATTGCCGCATGGTACGGTTGCTACTATTTCAGACCCACACGAAATTGCAAATGTTTTGGGATTGGAGGGCGTGAAATACATGATCGAGGATGCTAAAAATACAGCATTGAAAATTAATTTCGGAGCTCCTTCTTGTGTACCGGCAACCATTTTCGAAACAGCCGGAGCTACTATAGATTTGAAGGACATTGATTATTTATTAAAAGAAGAAAAATTAATTTACCTTTCTGAAATGATGAATTTCCCCGGAGTCTTATTCAACGATAAAGTCGTGATGGATAAAATCGAATTGGCTAAAAAATATGGAGTTCCCATAGATGGCCATGCACCCGGTTTGAGAGGAGAGGATGCACAAAAATATATTGATGCCGGCATTACAACGGATCACGAATGTTTTACGTACGACGAAGCCTTGGATAAATTAAACCGAGGTATGAAAATATTGATTCGTGAAGGTTCTGCTGCTAAAAATTTCGAAGCATTAATTCCTTTGGCAAATGATCATTACAAAAACATGATGCTTTGTTCGGATGATAAACATCCCAACGATTTAGAGGTAGGTCATATCAATGAATTGGTGTTGCGGGCTTTAGGGAAAGGAGTGGATTTGTTCAAGGTATTACGGATGGCATGTGTAAACCCCGTTCTTCATTATAAAATGGATTCTGGATTATTACGTGTTGGTGATCCCGCCGATTTTATTGTTGTCGATCATCCTGAAAAATTAAACATTTTACAAACCTATATCAATGGTGTTTTGGTGGCAGAAAATGGTCAATCCAAAACGGATTATAAAAGAGCAAAAGTAATTAATCATTTTAATGCGGAAAAAAAGAAAACCGAAGATTTTCAAATAAAATCCGAAGGCGGAACGATTCGGGTGATTGAAGCGATGGATGGTCAATTAATTACCAATCCCTTATTATTAAAAACCAAAGAAAAAGAAGGTTTTGCCATTTCCGATACAGAACATGATATTTTAAAAATTACAGTGGTCAATCGATATTCTAATGAACCACCGGCAGTAGCATTTATTAAAAATATCGGATTGAAAAGTGGTGCCATCGCTTCCTCTGTTGCACATGACTCACACAATATTGTTTGTGTCGGTGTTACGGATGAAGATATCTGTGCAGCAGTGAATGCTCTAATTGATGCTAAAGGCGGTTTGTCTCTTTCTTATAATAATTCGACGGAAGTTTTACCACTTCCTGTAGCCGGAATTATGACCCACGAAAATGGTTACGAAGTAGCCGCTCAATATACCCGTTTGGATCAAATGGCAAAAGAATTAGGAACGAAATTAAATGCACCATTTATGACTTTGTCTTTTATGGCGTTGCTGGTAATTCCTAGTTTGAAATTAAGTGATTTGGGTTTGTTCGATGGTAATAAATTCGAATTTGTATCTTTATTTGGAGATGAGGTTTAAAATTTTAAAAAAGTAAAAATCATACACACAATGACTCAGGCAGAATGGGATTTACATTTTATTAAAATTGCTATTGAAAAAGCAACGCGTGGTGTAAATAATGGAGAAGGAGGACCCTTTGGTGCCATTATTGTAAAGGACAATGAAATTATTGGTACAGGAAATAATAGAGTAACCTCTACAAATGATCCGACTGCACATGCAGAGGTCGTTGCTATTCGGGATGCTTGTCATAATATTGGAGATTTCCAATTGGATGGATGCACCATTTATACCTCCTGCGAACCTTGTCCCATGTGCTTGGGTGCTATTTATTGGGCAAGACCCTCACGCATAGTATATGCTTGCACCAAGCAAGATGCCGCAAAAATAGATTTCGACGATCAATTTATTTATGATGAAATAGAACTGCCCATTCCCAAACGTAAAATTCCAACCGAACAAGTAGGGAGGGAGGAAGCCTTAAGTGTCTTCCGCTTATGGGCATCAAAAGAAGATAAAACCGAATATTAAATTCTTCCAAAATCATTTTTTAATTTTGATACTTAATATGTAACTTTGGCGGATAATTCCGTTCTCAGAATGGATTATCTTCAATAATAAAACTGAAAATATGACGGCAAAAAACATTCTCACCACCTGTGTGTTCTGTTTTGCACTACTATCAATTACATTTGCACAGAATGTCAATAATTTCCAACGCCTCAAAGCCAGAGGTAATTTACCGAAGGAATTTACATCAAGTTCTAAAAGCAAATATGAAGCTTTAGAAAAAAAGGCAGACTCGAAGAAAAAGGTAGCCCGGAAAGAAAAGAAATTTTATTTAGAGAGCAGTTTTGCCATAGATCAAATGCTAAAATCCGGTGTGGTTTTATATGGTGATCCGGTAACAGAATATATTAATAAAGTAGCCGATAATTTATTGAAAAATGATCCTAAGCTCAGAAAAAAACTAAGATTTTATACTGTCAAATCTTCGGAAGTAAACGCTTTTGCAACAGACCGGGGCAGCATTTTTATTAATCTCGGTTTAATTTCCAAATTGGAAACCGAAGCCCAAATTGCCTTTATTTTGGCTCACGAAATTATCCATTACCAAGAAAAACATAGCATGGATAGTTTTTTGGAATATCAAGAAATAGACGACTTGTATAAACGGAATAAAACGTATGATCAATTATTGAAAAAAAGTAATTATTCCCAAAAATTAGAGGAAGAAGCCGATGAGGAAGGAATGGAAATTTTCGACAAATCCGATTATGGTTCGTCTTCTTTGCCCCAGTTATATGAAATTATGGCAACTTCCCATGTAGCATATTCTGATGTGGAATTCGATAAATCCTATTTAGAAATAAATGAAATGGTTTTGCCGGATTCCTTGTTATCTGATACCATTGCTGAAATCGAAAAATACATGGAAGATGAGGAGTTGAGCACACACCCGAGCCTTAAAGATCGAAAAGCAAAAATGGAAAAAAGATTCGGCTCCACTTCTAGTGGCAAATCCGATTTCTTGTTGCCCCAAGAAGATTTTGAAAAAATAAGAACATTATCCCGTTTTGAAATATGCAATATATTATTGCACAATCAATCTTTTCCAGCAGCATTATATTATAGCTATGCCTTGAGCAAAGAATTTTCTGAAAATAAATTTTTGCAAGGAGTAAAAGTGAAAGCCTTATATGGTATGGCTCAATATGCAAACAGTTCTCAAAGGGAAGCCATACCCGTCGATCCCGAACCTGTTCAGGGAAATATGCAGCAAGCTTTTCATATTTTAAATAAAATGAAAGCAAAAGAATTGAGTGCTGTAGCGGCAGCCCATCTTTGGGAACATCATAGAAAAAATATCAAGGATGAAGCAATGAGGTTGCGTACTAAGGATATGATTGTCGATTTGATGAAATTTCATATTGATGACAAAGACGAATTTTTTACCAAAAAACCAACAGGAGACGAGTCTTATACCAAAGGAATTTTTGCTGAAGAATATAAAAATTCAGATTTCCAAAAATATGTGAAAGAAGGGGGTAAAGCCCGGAGAAAATATAAAAAGATGGAACACCGTCTAGAATATTTGGAAACCTTCACAAAAGGATATGGAAAAAAGAAGAAGAAGGAATTGAAAAATGGTGTGGGACTCAAAAAGAAAAAAATGATTTTTATTAATCCGATGTATTATCGAATCAATAAAAAGAAAAAAGTTCCAATGCGATACATTGAATCGGAAACTAGACAAGGTGATTTTGTAAAACTCATTAAAAAAACATCCAAGAAATTAAATTTCAAATCCGAAATCTTAGATGTAAATAGTTTAAAGAAGAATTCTATAGAAGAAGATTTCAACGAAATTGCCGCCATTAATTTTTGGATGGATGAATTGGGAGAACATGGTGTAGAAATGCTTCCATCCAACCATGGGGACGTAATGAAAATTACAGAAAAATATGGTGTGGATGCCATTACTTATACCGGCGTTCTAAGCGTTAGAAATCGTTCATCTATTGCGGCATTGATTTATTCATATTTAATTCCTTCGGGTTACTTTGCACCTATGGCATATCATTCGCCGCTCCTTAATAATAATGATACGGTGTTTTTCTGGATGACAATCGATACCGAAAATTTAGAAGTACTGCACAGTGAAATTAATGCGATGAAAATGAAAACTGCAGATTTGGTTTTGGAATCCAATATATATTGGATGATAGACCAAATGAAAAGATCTCGTTAATTTAAAAACGAGGTGTCATAATTTTTTACAATCCTAATAAAATATATAACATTATTATGAAACGTTTTTTTTTGATCCTTATCTGTAGTTTCCTAACACATATTACATATAGCCAAAATCCAGGCTTATTAGGTAAGCATTATAATATCTATTATAATTTCGATTATCAAATCGGAATTGTAAAAATAGGGGATATGCTAGAATCCGATGCCGGTTTTCTAGATAAAATAGGTGGTTTCTTTAATGGTCGCCATGAACTGGAAAATGAAATTGTTATTTCTAGATGGCAATCCCTCAACGCAGCGTACTCCTTTGCACGAGGCATTCGTTTTGATCGAGATATAAATTATCTAAGCCATGAAATTAATTTAGGTTATAAGGCATTTAGTATTGGTGGTTCGAATAGTTCCATTGCTCCTCTGGGGTATTATTATAAACCGGAAATCATGGTGTTGTTTAGTAAATATAAATACAACGGTGCAGACTTAGGGAATTTTATGCATTATGGAGCAGGAATCGAATTCGGAAGACAATCAGTAGTTTTTAAGAAGTTTTTATTGAATATTGGTATGTCTATCGGTTACATCCATTATACTAAAAAAGAAGTGGACAGTCTTAGCGATGGTTATGATACAGGGTTTAGTGCCGTATGGAACAATTCACCCTATAAAGATATGCTCATTCAAAAATTATTTTCCTTTAAAGTCGGAATTGGACTGCCAGTGAAATAAATTTATCAACCTCTTTTACAATTCAATAATTATGAAAAAATTCATTTTATTTTTTATATCTTTTTTTCTTACCATCCATTTGTTTGCCCAAGCCGGATATTATGAATCTGAGTCTGATTTCAGATCTGGAAAACTAATTGAAATGGACAGTTTTGTAGACATGAAATCTTCGAAATTATTTTTCATGAATAAGGGAGAAGAAGTAAAAGTGAAGAAAAAAGAATATTTCGCTTTTCGAGATAACGATGGTTTTGATTATAGGCTTTATGAAAAAAGAACGGGCATTTTATCCACGGATAAAAAACTGGCAAAACTTCATATCTATAATAATATCTGTATATGGGGTTTTGGTATGGACTCTTCCCTTGCAGAGGAAGATGATGGTTATGTCATTAATACTCCAGCTATTTTTGCAAGTAAAAATAAAACATCAGAATTAATATTAGTATCGGCGAGTAATTTGGAAGACATCGTAAAACTGATAAAACAGGATTCTAAATTATACAACATTGTTAAAAGAATTCAGAAAACCACTTTTTATAGCCATAGATATCTTTTGCTATATATTTTAGATACATTCAACGAAAGAAAATCCAAGAAAGATAAATACCGAAAATAAAACACAGCTGTCCGAAGTCGCTGTCCGAAGTCTAAGACTTCGGACAGCTTAACTTCTACATCACATTTTTACAAATCGCTGCATACCCGATTTCCCCGTTTTATCTTCCAATCGTAAAAAATAAACGCCCTGGGATAAAAAGGAAATATCCATTTCATTTTCAATAACATCAGATAATATAAGTTGCCCGGTAATATCCGTAATTCGAGCTTTCATCTGTTTGTTTATTCCCTTTATATTAATGATGCCATTTGTAGGATTCGGAGAAATGATAAAACTAATTTCTTCTTTAATTTCCTGAACCGGTGTAGACACATCCAAACTATGTTGTTTGAAGAAATTCCAAAATTCTAGTGTTGTAGCAATATCATTTTGAGACCCCAACCATACATGTTCCGCTCCTTGCATGATATAAAGTTCGACCTCACTATTTTCGTTACAAGGAGAATATTCTTCCTTTAGTATCGTGATGCCATCTGCTTCGGTGTCGGGGAGATTGGTGCTCACTGGTGTATCCGGACAACCATTTATGTTTTTCCATTTGGCGATGGTCGCATCAACACTCGTTAACCCCAAACCCGTATTTCCATCATAAGGTACGGTCGCATCTGCATCCCCATGCATGTGCAGAACAGGAACAGCCCGAGTAGGAGAACAGGAAGCCTCGATAGGAATAGCCATGGTGCCGGCTTGTGAAGCAATGGCTGCAATTTTATCCGATAATTCGCAGGCTAGTCTATGGCTCATGATTCCTCCCATCGAAAAACCACAGGAATAAACCCGGCTGGGATCGGCAGCATAACTGAGTACCATATAATTGATTAAACTAGAAATAAAACCTACATCATCAGGCGTGAAACCCAATAAATCCAAGGGAGTACCATTGTTCCATGCCGGACCAGAAAATGGTGCTTCCAACCCCTGGGGATAAACGGCAATGAAATTTTCAATATTCCCTAATTGACCGAAACCGGTATTCAACATGTTTTCAGCCGTACTTCCGATGCCATGTAAAATGAAAACCAAAGGGAGGGGAGTCGTACCATCATAGGCCGAAGGAAGCTGGACAATATAAGATCGAGTACCATCAGCAGTATCCATGGTCTCTGTGAATTCTTGTTGTGCTTGTAGTAAAAAAGGAAAAAACAGTAGTAAAAATAAAAGTCGGTTCATAATTCTATTTTTTGTATGATGATTTTTAAGTGCTGTTTAAAATGGGATTTTTGAGATGAAAACAATCATTTTTGTATTCCCAGAATATAAATATACGAATTAGGTATGAAGTAAAGCCTTCATCCATCGATTATCGGAAAGAAGTAATAGTAGATACTTAATGCATGACAAAAGAAGCTTTCTTTTGGATGGGGTGACTCCCGATGTACTAGAGAGATGTTAGAATGTTTTTAAATTCGCGGAATCAACAAAAAATTTGAATTAAAATGTTTAAATTTGCGGGTTTGAACAATCATTCATTTCAAAATAAATTTGGTGACCAAAAATAAATCAGTAGCTCCATTTCTAAAATGGGTAGGGGGGAAGAGACAATTAATGCAAGTGATTAGTGAACATTTTCCTACTCAATTCTCTACTTATTATGAACCCTTCGTTGGAGGGGGAGCGGTCTTGTTTCATCACCAACCCAAAAAAGCCGTGATTAATGATGTGAATGCTGAACTCATCAATTTATATCAGGTGATTAAGGATGCTCCCGATGAATTGATCGAAGATTTGAAACAACATAAGAACGAAGCGGATTATTTTTACGAGATAAGAGCCATCGATCGTTCTCCGGATTATCAGGAGGTATCAAATATTAAGAAAGCATCCCGAATGATTTTCTTAAATAAAACTTGTTATAACGGATTGTATAGAGTTAATAATTCGGGCGAATTCAATTCTCCTTTTGGACGATATGGAAATCCGAATATTGTAAATGAAGAAACGATAAAAGCTGTAAGCAACTATCTGAATGAAGCGAAGGTGAAAATATTCAACCTCGATTATCAGGAAGCACTTAAAAATATTAGAAAAGGAGCATTTGTTTATTTTGATCCACCATATCATCCGGTGTCTAAAAGTGCAAGTTTTACCAATTACAACCAAGGAGGATTTTCGAAAGATGATCAAGAAAGATTAAGGGATTTTTGTGATACCTTAGATAAAAAAGGTATTAAGTTTTTACTTTCTAATTCTGATACGCCCCTCATTCACGAACTCTACAAGAAATATCATATCATGCTTGTAAAAGCGAATCGTGCCATTAATTCCAATGCCAAAAAAAGAGGAGGAATTAATGAAGTCTTGATAAAAAATTATGAGTAAGTCGAAAAATGATGAAGCTTGGGAAAAATTATTTCAGAAACATAATCTCGTTTCAGAAATAAATAGAAAAGGATTTTATGAAATTTCATCCTCTAGCATAAATGAATTTCGCGAAGCGAGATTAATGACAAAATTCGATTTCAAATCCCAACTGCCTAGTTTATTTCTTGAACATTCTTATTCTATCCTTCCTATTTCCAGAGGGAAATATATAATTTCATCATTCGAAACGTTCAAGGAATTTAATAACGTTGATTTAATAGAACCGACAAAGGTTCAATTTCCGAATTATTTGGAAAGTATGGATTATAATAATATAACCAGTGAATCCGCCGCACTCAATTGTGCTTATGTTTCTGGTATGATGGAGGATTTTGTAGGGGAAGAAAAATTATACCCCACTGTAAATGGAAGAATGGGTTCGGGAATTTTTAATTTTAAAATTGATATACAAAATCAATCATCCACATTAGAAATAAATGTAAATAAAGCCCAGTTAGAAATTGACGGAGGACTAGAAGGTATAGAATCTTTGTATTTGATCGAGGCCAAAAATTCGATTTCTCGTGATTTTTTAATCCGGCAATTGTATTATCCGTTTCGATTGTGGAATTATAAAATATCAAAACCGATAAGAAATTTATTTTTAACCTACACCAATGGTATTTTTCATTTTAGGGAATATGTTTTTGAAAATATCAATCACTATAATTCCATTCGTTTGTTGAAACAAAAAAAATATGTAATTTATGAAGGAGGTATTACCTTGGACATCTTAAAAAATACAAGGAAAAATATCAGGGTATTATCTGAGCCGAAAATACCTTTTCCTCAAGCAGATTCTTTTGAACGGGTAATTAATTTATGCGAATTACTATACGAAAATAAATTTTTGACAAAAGAAGATATCACCGAAAAATATGATTTTGATAAAAGACAAACCAATTATTATACAGATGCAGGTAGATATTTAGAATTGATTCATAAAAAAAAGATGGATGGGCAAATTTGTTTTTTTCTAAGCCCGAAGGGAATGGATTTATTCCAATTGTCCATGGCAAAACGGCAATTGAAATTTATAGAAATTTTGCTGTCAAAAAAAGTGTTTAACCAATCCCTTGAATATTATTTCCACAATCATCAATTACCCCATAAAAATGAAATTGTCAATATCATGAAACAAGCTAACGTATATAACATAGATTCGGAAAATACATTCAGAAGAAGAGCGTCGACGGTAGCGAGTTGGATGAATTGGGTGTTGGCTCAAATAGAACAATAAATTATTATCGTATTCGTAAAAATCATGTCATCACCATTCCGATTACTTATATTCTTTCTGTGTTATATCATTCCTCCTACACTCATTGGCTTACGGATCATTCCCTACGAATACCGCTATGAAACGATGTTGGTTTTGATACTCGGAATCGTCGTTTATACCATCAAAGAAAAATTTACTTTACAAGCCCTGGGTATGCGGTGGGATAATTTCAAACCCGCTTTTTTCTGGAATATGGCAATTGCCATGACAACCGTTTTGATGGTAGCCACAGCCTTGTTTTCTGGATATGTAAGGAATTTAGAGCCACCCGAGAGCCCGTGGTTTTATGTCATGTATTTGTTTTTATCAGGGCCGGTACAAGAATACATTTATAGAAGTGCCGTTTTTGCCGAAATGGATAAACACGATTATCTGGTTCCCTGGCAGAAAATAATGCTGGCAACCCTCAATTTTGCTTGGCTGCATATCATTTATCTGGATACCATTACTTTAATGGCAACAGTTTTTATAGGATTAATCTGGAGTACATTATATTTCAAATATCGAAATTATTGGGCGATTTCAATAGGGCATGCGATTGTGGGCTTCTGCGTAATCTGGATGGGGCTGGTATAGAAAAAAATATCATAAACTTTAACCATTTATCTAATGATTTATATACAATTCGATTACCTTTGCTTCCCAAGAGAATAATTGAATCGTATTATAAAATCCCAACCATTTATATCATTAAATTTCCCGAATTGCCATGTTATTGGACGAAGTAAAGTTGTTTTCAGGAACAGAATCGAAATATTTAGCTGAAAAAATAGCAGAAGCCTACAATGATAAGCTAGGCGATCTTAAAATGAATAAATTCAGCGATGGGGAAATGTCGCCGGTTATCCACGAATCCGTAAGAGGCTCTTATGTCTTTTTCATTCAGTCCACCTTCACCCCCGCCGATAATTTATGGGAGTTATTATTAATGATTGATGCGGCTAAAAGGGCTTCGGCCAAATATATAACCGCCGTAATTCCTTATTTTGGATATGCAAGACAAGACCGGAAAGACAAACCACGGGTCTCAATCGCTGCCAAACTCAAGGCGAACATTCTTCAGGCAGCCGGAGCCGATCGGGTCATGACCCTTGATTTCCATGCCGACCAATTGCAAGGCTTTTTCGATATACCAGTGGATCACCTGAAAAGCGTTTTTATTTTCATGCCTTATTTGAAAAATAAAAAATTAAGTAATGCTGTTTTTGCTTCCCCGGATGTAGGAGGAGTAAAGAGGGCTAGGGTATATGCCAATTACTTTCAAAGACCCTTGGTGATTTGTGATAAATACAGAAAGAAAGCCAATGAAATTGAAAGCATGACTGTAATTGGTGATGTAAAAGGTATGGATGTTTACCTAGTAGATGACTTGGTAGATACTGCCGGAACCTTATGCCGTGCGGCAGCCATGCTTTAAGAAGAAGTATCCAAATCTGTTCGAGCTATCTTTACCCACCCAGTTCTTTCATGCCTATAAGAATATTGAAAATTCGGTGTTGAAAGAATTAATTGTAACAGATACCATTCCACTCAAGAAGAATGTAAAGAAAATCAAGGTGCTCTCTACGGCAAAACTCTTTGCTAAGGCGATTAGGAATACACACGAAAATAAATCCTTATCCAAACTTTTCTGGGAATAATTGGCATTACAAATAAAAGCCATTCTTTATTAGGATTTTAAGAAGAAAGACCTATCTTTGCACTTCGTTTTCGAATAAGACTTGAATTTATATAATTTTATCATTATGGAAATCATAAAATTAGAAGGACAAAAAAGAGAATCTGCAGGAACTACAGGCGCTAATAAAATTAGAAAAAGTGGTCAGATTCCTTGTGTAATATATGGTGGAGGAGACAATGTATTTTGCTCACTAAAACCTAAGGATGTAAAATCATTGATTTACACAGCTGATTTCAAATTGGCTGAAGTAGAAGTAGATGGGGCTACTCATAAATGTATCCTAAAGGATTTGCAAGTACACCCTGTAACGGATAATATCATGCACATCGACTTTTTGAGATTGGTGGATGGCCATCCAGTAAAACTGGAAGTTCCTGTAAAATGTGTGGGTGCATCACCTGGTGTCAAAGTAGGAGGCAAGCTTCTACAAAAAATGCGTAAAATCAAAATCAAAACGGTTCCTGAAAAGATGGTGGATCAATTAACTGTCGATATATCTTCTCTTGAATTGGGTGACTCCGTAAGAGTAAGAGATGTCGAAATTCCTGAAGGAATAGAAATCATGAACCCGATGGCAAACCCAATCGCTTCCGTTGAGATACCACGTGCACTGCGTTCAGCTAAAACTGCAGAGGCTAAAGAAGCTAAAGCAGCAGAATAATATAAATAATCGAAATAACATAACTAACCATATCAAATCCCTTCTAGAAATTCTGGAAGGGATTTTTCTTACTTTAAATTATATATGTCAGGAGGAGATTGGAAATCTATGTTCAAAGCCGTTCAAATGGGTGATTATCATTTAACCGAATTTTATTTGAAAACGGGAATAGATCCGAATTATCAACACCCGGAGTATATGGCGTCTGTATTGGTAGAAAGTATTCGATTCAATCATATCAACATAACAAAATTATTGCTAGAAAATGGAGCTGATCCCTTAATAGAAGAAGTTATGGGAGGAGATACACCTTTAAAAGTTGCCAAAATGAAAAAGAATATAGAAGCGATTGAACTATTACACTCGTTTATCAAAAATTAAATCACTTCAATAATTCAATTATCTTTATCACGCTTAAAAAATTAAATTAACAACATGAATTTTTTCAAAATTTTTATGATGCTTTCATTAGCATGTTCTATTGTTCTTATCTCTTGTGAAGATGATAATGATTCCAACTCCGAAACTTGTTCGGATGGTATTCAAAACCAAGATGAAACAGGTATCGATTGCGGTGGTGTATGTACCGCTTGTACTTCTTGCTCGGACGGCATCCAAAACGGAGATGAAACCGGAGTAGACTGTGGCGGTTCATGCCCGGATGCTTGTGTTGTGGAAGAGACTTGTACAGACGGTATCCAAAACCAAGATGAAACCGGTATCGATTGTGGTGGAGCAACTTGTCCTCCTTGTACGCCTACCGGCGAGTACATCATAGGACTCCTGAACGGAACGAATTTCGCTGCAAATTTAGTACTGGGTTTTGATGATGGAACCACATTGGGTTTCCAATCCGACCAAAGCCAAGACAACCAATTGTTTTTTGAAGTTCCAACCGGAACCGTTCCCGGTACTTACGATTTAATGTCTACCGGTTTCAGTGCTAGGTATGCCATCATTCTAGGAAATGAATATACCACAGAATCAGGTAGCATCACCATCACGCATCATGATACCAATGCCCAATCCATGTATGGAACCTTCGAATTCCAAGCAGTAGCCTACAGCTTCGGAAATCCGATTGATACCATGAATGTTACGATGGGAGAATTTGGTGTGGAATACAATAACTAATCCGATACTAATAAAGAGTTCAAACATGATTCATCCCGAATTTTCAAATAAATGAGAATTCGGGATTTTTATATATAATATTGATTTAAAGGGCTTAGAAAAAGCGCACTTTTTTGCTTCTTTTTTGTGCGAGCAAAAAATGAAGAATATCCAATTCAAACGATTGATAATTAATTATGTCAGTTTTTTGAACTAAGAGAAAGGAAAGTGATATAAGAAATTCCGGATTTTTGATTTGAGCAAAAATTCGGGATGATCCATGTTTTTTTATCTCCATTTACCAGAAATAGATGCCCTTTTTTGAGAACCATCCAATTCTATATATTTTAGAGCCAAATTAAAAATTCGAAGTATGAATATTCTAATCGTCGGAGGGGGAAATATGGGAACCACTTATGCCCGAAGTTTTTTAAGATCCCATATTGCAGATAAGGATAATATGATGATTTTGGAAAAATCACCTGAAAAAGCCATTCAATTATCTTCCCAGGATATCGGTACGGTTTATGGAACCGCCGAAGAATGTATTTCCAAAGCAGATTTAATTATCTTAGCTGTCAAGCCGCAGGATACAGGTAAACTTTTCAAGGATATCAAACCCTTGGTCGATGCCCAACAAGTATTTTTATCCATCATGGCAGGTGTGAAAATAAAAACGATTGCCGATTCTTTAGGGGTTCATAAAGTAATACGGGCCATGCCAAACCTTCCGGCTCAAATCGGTATGGGAATGACCGCCTTTACTTCTTCGGATGAAGTGACCCGCATCGAATTGGTAACCGTTCAGAATTTACTGAATACAACGGGTAAAACAGTTTATGTAGAGCAAGAACACGATATTGATGCGGCAACAGCGATTTCGGGAAGCGGGCCGGCATATGTGTTTTATTTTATGCGGGCCATGATCGAATCGGCAAAGGATATGGGCTTTTCCGAATCACAGGCAGAATTGTTGGTGTCTCAGACGTTTAGAGGGGCGGTAGAATTGCATAATAAATCGAATTTTTCTTGTGATGAATGGATTCAAAAAGTAGCATCTCGAGGTGGAACGACAGAGGCAGCCCTGAAAAAGTTCAATGGAAAATCATTAAATAAGAATATTATTGATGGAACTAAAGCAGCGTTGGATAGAGCCATCGAATTGGGGAAGGCATAGGATAAGTATAAAAATCAAAATTATGAGATATTTATTATTTTTCATTTGTTTTGTTACGCTAGGTGCATGTACTCCTAAAGTTTTGCCACAGCCGGATAATGAATCCTCGGATAAAGTAACAGCAAAATTCATCGTAGAAGAAAGTTTGTTGACCTGCTTCGATGAAGGAACGACGTTCGATGATGGCGGAATTTATAATTGCGAATTTTCTGCAGCAGAAGAATTTGAAGGAGCCATCCTTTTGGGAAATGATAAAAATACATCTAAAGTTTCTCCCATGATGTTGGCGAGTGGCCCCAAATTATTAGAAGGAAATATGGATTCTCCCTTCGAATTGAAACAACAACAATTTTTTGATATTCGTAAAATAGAAGATTTTGCCTTTACTATCGGAAAAAAATATTTAATTATTACTTCGGGATTTGATCGGTTAAAAAATGATTCTAATGAATGGGATGCTTTCAATACTTTGTTGCAATGGGATATTATCCGGAATAAATTCTATTATATTGACGAAATAGAAAATGATGGTATTAAAAGTTCTAAAAATTTAAGAGCAAAATTTTTATCCTTGTTAAAATGTACCCACATGAAAATAGAAGGGCTGATGATCCTTCCCGGCAACAGAATGATCTTCGGTGTTCGTGAAACGGGTGCTGATTTTAATTACCCTATTTATACATCTACATTCATACAATGCACATATACTTTTGAAGAAGAAAGAATGAAATTAAATAATGATTTTAAAATTGTTTATAAATTGGATTCTTCAGAAGCAAGGGAAGGTTTAGGTTTGTCGAGCATGACTTATGATCCAAAAAAACAAAAGATATATATTACGACAAGTTATGAAATGGGCGAGGAAGGAAGACAAAAATTAGGTTCTTATGTTTGGGAAATCTCATTAGATGATTTTGATAAAAAAAATAAAGCCCATTTAGTCTATCTAAATGAAGATACGCCCTTATTCATGCCTCACAAAGCAGAAGGGATTTCCACATTTGCAGATAATGCTCTTTTTATTATTCATGATAATGATAGGGTAGACATTCCTTTACAAGATGAAGATGGAAATGAGGTTTCTAGGAAACCTCATGAAGCGATTTATTCCATCATTAAAATTATAGAAAAATAGATGGCTCTTATTTCGGATATTTTATTTCAACATCTTCCGAGTGAAATTATTAGTACAGAAAAACAGGATCTAGAAAATTACGGAAGAGATTGGACACAATATTATCATCCGAATCCTTCGGCCATTTTATTTCCCAGAAATATTAAAGAAGTACAACAAATTGTTCTTCTTGCCAATGAATACAAATTTTCTGTAGTGCCTTCAGGTGGTCGGACGGGGCTGTCGGGTGGTGCGGTGGCAAAAAAAAAAGAAGTGGTTTTGTCTTTGGAAAAAATGAATAAAATTATTTCATTCCATGAGGCAGATCAAATATTACATGTAGAAGCAGGAGTCATAACTGAAACGATTCAAAATTTTGCGAAGGAAAAAAATCTGTTATACCCCGTAGATTTTGCTTCGAAAGGTTCGAGTCAAATTGGGGGGAATATAGCGACAAATGCCGGAGGAATTCATGTGGTCAAATATGGTTTGACTCGAGATTGGGTTTTAGGTTTGAAAGTAATTACCGGCAAGGGCGAAATTCTTGATTTAAATAAAGGCTTAATTAAAAATGCAACGGGTTATGATTTCCGGCATTTATTTATTGGAAGTGAAGGTACGCTTGGGATTATTGTTGAAGCTTCCTTGAAATTGACTCGTTCCCCTAAAAATAAAAAGGTTATTTTATTCGGTATTCCGGATATGGAAAAAGTAGTTTCTGTAATGAATGCTTTTCGAAAAGAACTGGATTTTTTAGCCTTCGAATTTTTTTCTGATAATACGGTAGATTATGTGATGGAACATACCCAAGTGAAGACACCCTTGCCAAAAAGATATCCCTTTTATATTATTCTGGAATTCGAATCGGACGAAGGTAAGAATACAGAAATTGTTTTTTCCTTGTATCAAAAATTATATCAAAAAGAATGGATTCTTGATGATGCTTTTGCCAAAGATGAAACGTCGATAAAACATCTTTGGGGCTATCGGGAAAATATTAGTGTTTCTATTTCTTCGTGTGTACCTTATAAAAATGATCTATCGGTTCGAATCTCGAATATTTCAAATTTTTTAAAAGATGTCGATGAAATTGTAAAATCGAATTATCCCCGTTTTATAGTATTGTGGTATGGTCATATTGCCGACGGTAATTTGCATTTGAATATTCTCAAACCCGAAGAATTATCCATATCAGATTTTGAAACGGCCTGCAAGAAAATTAATCCCTTCATCTTTGAAATGGTAAAAAAATATGAAGGTTCTATTTCTGCCGAACATGGAGTAGGATTATTAAAGAAAGAATATTTGCAATATTCTAAATCCGAAGAAGAAATTAATTACATGAAACAAATCAAAAAAATATTTGATCCGAATGGTATTTTAAATCCGGGTAAATTATTGGATGTTATTTGACATCTTGATAATTTCGAAATATCATCATGCCTACGATACAAAAAATAAGTGCCGCAATAGCGGTGGCACGAACCCCCAAAGGGTTTTCCAAACTCTTGCCCAATAATAGCAAAGAAGGAAAAATTAAATTGGCGAGTGTGATACCAATTTTCATCATGAAGGTTCTAACCGCATAATAAAGGGCTGCTTGGTTTTTTCCTGTTTCCCTTTCATCTTCATAAATTAAATCGGCGATAATGGCATTGGGGATAATGCCGAAAGAAGCCATCGGAAAGGCAGCAAGAACAGCCGATAGATAAAAAAGGAAATCTATGCTTAATGGTAATTTATCTACAAAACCCGTCATGCCAAAAACAATAATGTAGCAGGAAAAAGCCAACATGGTAATCGGTTTTTTACCATATTTTTTTACCATCCTATTTATAGGAATATAAAATAACAAACTACACACCAAAGCAATTCCTAAAAATAAAGTAGATTCCGATTCAGCTTTCCTCATCAAAACCGAAATATAATATGCCACTCCCATTTGTATAAAAGTAGCGGAAAGCCAATAGGTCAAATCAGAGAAAACAAAAAATCTTAAATTTTTATTTTTTCCAATTAAATTGAAGAAATAAGACAAACCATTTATTTCACTTTTTCCATGGCTTTGCTGGGCGTATTTGTTTTCCTTCAAAAATAGTATGGGAACGAGCATGCAGCAAAATGCCAAAAGAGCATAAGACCCAATTAAAATTCGAAAAGATGATTCGAAACCATACCCGTTTTCTACCATCATTCCATTTAGAATAAAAACCGAAAAACCAGTGGCGAAACCCAAGATCCAAGTGAGAGAAATAATACTGCTTATTTTCATTCTGTCTTCGGGGTGGTGTCCCAATTCAGCAATCAAAGCATTATAAGGAATTAGGTACATGGTGAAGGACACGTAATAAATAATAGAAACTAATACCAACCACATGACATTGATCCAAGAACTACCCGAAACGATAGGGAAAAACAAAAGAAAAGAAAAAAGAGCAAAAGGAACGATAGCCATGGCCATCATTTTTTTTCGTTTACCCATGCCTTCCGATGACATTTGATCACTCGTTCTGGCGATCCAAGGATCGGTGAAAGCATCCAACAAGCGACCACCGAAAGCCAATAAGCCAACAACTGTTAGAATACCCAAGACAGCTCCCTGATAAAAATAAGCCGGAAAACGCTCTATGCCATCATCTGCGGGCATATAATAATAGACCAATAAAGAACCTGCTCCAAAACTCGCCAAAGACCATCCATATTGCCCAATCGCATAAATAATAATTTGGGATAAAGGCGGGCGAGGTTTGGAATTCGACATAATCTAACGTTTTGTATATGATAATCTAAACAAAGACAGCAAGGATTGAATTAAGCCTTGCTGGTAATTTCCAGAAATTCGGATTCCAAACTTCTTTTTCGTTCCAAAAGTCGGGTTAAGATAATTCCTTTTTCGAAGGCCAATTGATTAATTTCAGAAGCAGAAGCACCGTCTTCTGGTAAAGTGATGATGAGATAATTCTTCAAGGTTTCTATTCCTTTGATTTGTGGTAAACCAGAAAGGGAATCCTTTAAAACATCCAAATTGTCAGAACCCACTTCAATGAGTTTGTCTGCTGTTAAGATCATGCCAACTGTTCCGGATGCTAATAATTTACCAGTCTTTAGAATAGCCACATGCGAGCAAATTTTTTCCACCTCATCCAAAATATGGCTCGCCATGATAATGGTTTTGCCCCGTTGGGCAATTTTAAGGATCGTCTCTCTCACCTCGGCAATCCCTGCTGGGTCCAGACCATTGGTCGGTTCATCGAAAATAAGGACATCGGGATCACCCACCATTGCACTCGCAATCGCCAAACGTTGTTTCATCCCCAAAGAATAAGTGCTGAATTTGGATTTACGTCGTTCCTTCAGATTCACCAATTCCAATAATTCATCAATTTTAGGATTTTCTACCTTTTTGATATGGGCAACAATATCCAAATTCTTTTCGGCCGACATATACGGGTAGAAATTGGGTGTTTCCAGTAAACAACCGATTTGCATATTGGGTTTTTTGCCCAACCGCCCATCGAACCATTCGTAAGTACCTTTATTGGCCTGGGTAATTCCTAGAACAATTCCTAAAGTAGTGGTCTTGCCACTTCCATTCGGACCTAGCATACCATAAATTTCTCCCTTGTTCACTTCTAGAGACAGGTCATTGACCGCCGTGATATGACCATATTTTTTGGTGATATTCTGAATACTGAGTATAGGCAAGATATTAAGATTTTTTGTTGTAGGGCTAAAATAGAAAAATCCTCATTCACAATATGCAAATGAGGACTTTTAAATGCTTATTTACTTGGGGTATGGCTAGATTTATCTTTGTTCTTCTGATTTGACAGCCTTGCTGTTTTGAGATTTCTGACCCGAATATCGTTTATTATAAATTTGCCAGGGTGTTTTCTTATAATGATTCCCTCCGAAATATGTCATTATGATTTCGAACTTTGTAGAAGGAAGGAACCCCGGGATGGGTTGTATGATATTGAATTCTTCATCGAGGAAAACAACGGTTGGATAGCCCATTTTGCCCCGCATGAGCCAAGCAGCCAATTCATGATATCCTCTTTTCCCACTCTTCACATACTTATATTCCTTTTCATTAAAAGTGATGTCTTCTGTTTGTTCAGCATCAAACTTGACGGGGTAATAGTTCTTATTGATATAATTGACAACGACTGGATCTTTAAACGTGGTCTTATCCATTTTCTTGCACCAACCACACCAACTTGTATAGATATCGACGAAGATTTTCTTCTTCTCTACTTTGGACTTTTCAACGGCTTCTTCCCAAGTCATCCACTCGATCTCCGTTTGGGCAAAGATCTGTTGGGGTGTACCCAAACTGAGCAGCAGAATCCCGAAGAAGGTGATATAGGATAGAATATGTTTTTGCATTCCCAAAATGTGTATGATGGTTTTATCAGTGAAACAATGCGTAATTATTATTCAAAATAAAAGCAAAGTGTACGGAAATGAAAGACAGTTAACTAAGTTTAAGAAAAATATAACCTTTGAACAACTTAGATTACTTACCTTCCTTGAGGTATTCATCGTAAGTCATGGTTTTATACTTTTCTTTACCGATGTAATTAAGGATGGAAAGCATATCGGCATTGTCCCTATATCCGGGAATAATGGTAATGCGATTGATGTTTTCGTCCATGGCAACACAAGAAGGATAGCTCATTCTATTATTGAGAAGAGAAGCTGCCAACTCATGATATCCGCGTCGTCCATTGGCTACATATTTAAAGGTATGACCATTAAAAACCACATCTTTCCTCATTTCTGCATCCAATTTTATCGGATAGAAATTTTCATTCAAGTATTTGGCGACTTCCGGATGTTGGAATGTCGATTTATCCATTTTTTTGCACCATCCACACCAGTCCGTATAGACATCTATGAATAATTTCTTAGGTGTTTTCTTTTGTAATTCTACGGCTTCCTCCCAAGTGTACCAGGTAACAGTGGCGGTTTCGGTCGGTGTAACGAAAGAAAACGAAATGAACGATGAGAGGGCGAGGGTTAGAATGGTTAAGGTAAAAAGTAATTTTTGCATAAGAGAAATGATTATTAGATCACAAGTTGATACCTAATGTACGACAGCTAAATCAAAAGGGTTTTCGATTTAACACTATTTAACGGCTTCGACCTCTGGTGGGGTGTTGTCTGCTTTAATCAATTTACCCGCCAATATCCGTGCTTCTTTCTTAGGATTTTTCCACCAATCAATCGAATTGGTTTTAAAAATCAGATAACCGGCCTGTTTTAGTTCCTCATATATTGTCGATTCGAACTCGTAGGCTACGGTCGGATTATTTCGATCCAAGCCATCACCAATAATCAAGGGAATGGGTTGTTTGTAGTTATGGGGGATGATGGTCAAGGCAGCGGTTCCGATTTCGGAAAGAGGAGAAAGTACTTTTATGCGATCGGCCTCAAAATAAGGATCCAATTCTTCTTTTACCTGGAGCATGAATTTATAACGTTCCCGTTCATCATTTTTAATGCCCGGCCATTCGATAGATTCCAACAATGCCAATCGATCTTCTTCCTCTTTTTGGTCAACGGTGTAGGCATATCTTAGAAATTGCATGACGGCTCCTTGAGTCTTGATATTGTCATTCGTTCTTTCCAAAATATATTCGGGCGGAATAGAAGAACAAACCACAAGCGATTTTCGAACATGACCCAAAATCAAATTAATGATGGTTGGCCCGCTGCTGCTTTCCATATCTTGGAAATGCTCTGTGATATGACCTCTAAGATTGGTCGAGCCATAAGTCAAAGACCAAACAATGGTATCATAATGTTCTTTGATTTCGGAAACATGAAGAACCCGAAGACCCACTTCTTCCAATTGTAGGATTCTATCACTAAAAGGATTTCTTTTTTGTTTGATATATATCAAATAGGAATTGATATGATCCCGTTGGGGAATCGTACTGGCAACAATAGCCGTTTTAGGAACTTTCCCATTTTTTCCGAGAGGCAATTCGGAAAGGATACGGACAATATCTTCCGCTTCCAAATTATTTTTTCTGGTTTCATCATTGTATCGACCATCCGATTTTGCCCAAGAAATTCCTTTGTGCTGATAAGGCTTTTGGAAATAATTTATTTTTTTAATTCCTTTCTGATAGGATGTCTGATTGATGAATTCAGTACAAGCCCTTTCGTTTTCGATATGATTATAATATAAGGGAATTAATTCGACCCCACTTTCTACCAAATTATCCATTAGAGGAGTATGCCTCGCTTGGAATAAAGATTGTTGGCGATCTCCTAGAGCCAAAACTCTTTTTCCTTTTTCAATAATGGGTACAGCTTGTACTGTAGGTATGGCGTGGGCATCATCAAAAATAACTAAGTCGTATTGTATATCGGAATGGAGCAGAATTTCCTCCGCCACATCTATGGTCATGATTTGTAAAGGAAACCAAACAGGTAATTCCTGACTAAAGGTCAAAAATAAATCCTTCATTTTTACTTCGGAAGGTAATTGGCTCTTTTTGCCAAAAAGAAGCTGGTGGAATTTTTTATTTTTCTTCCGAATTCCAATAATGGTTTCTTCTTGTTTTTTTCTCCAGACACTCCTAATTTTTTCTGGCAATTTCTGTCGGAGAACTTGAACCTCTTCTACATAACTATTTTTTAATTCATCGTTTTTGGAAGAGTGGATAAAAGTCCTATCCGATAAACAATGATAAAAATACCAACTATTAAAAGTAGGAAGCCATTCTTTCGCTCTGGATTTAACCAAGGCAGTGATGGTGTCTCTGGAAATGGGAAGTATTTCCAACCAATGTTTTCTCCAGGGATGAAAATCTTCGAATTCGAGGATATGGTAATCCATGGCATCGAGGCTATTGGAAAGTTCCTCTAAAGAATGAAGTCTTTTATTCAGGGTCAATCCATCATAAGAAAACCATTCTTTAAATAGTTTGGATTGATTGATTTCTTCCAATAAAATATCGTGGGTATATTCCAATTCCCCAATCCGACTATCATAATCCATTTGGATTCTGACAGATTTACTATTTAAAGATTCAGTTTCGGATCGGACCTCCCTTGGAATTCTATGTGTCCAATCGTTCAATACCTGACCAAAATCGTTGAGGTATTTTTGTATTTGAGTTATTTTTTCAGTGTCTTTTCTTTTTGGGAATTTATATTCGAAATATTTTTTCTCATTATATAATTCTTCCAAATTATGGAACTCGGAAATAATTTCATTTCTGGCTTCCTTGATGTTATAAAAATTATCAGAAAAAATACCGTACATTTTTAATTTGACATTGCCCGATTTTTTGAAATCCTCACCGAATACTTGCACATATTCATTTAATTTCTCTTGCATGCTTTGTACCCGATAATTCAATTCCCGTGCAAATTCTTGGTAATGCTCCGTCAAACTATCCCGATAAGACTCTAGAGCAACACTTAACCTTCGGAGTAGATCGTCTACTTTTTCGGAAAAAGTTTTTATTTGTTCTTTGGTTGATGTTAGTGCTGATATAGCATCTTTTTCCAAAAATATTTCTTCGTGCAATAAATTAAGAGGGTGCTCTAATTTTCTTATTTTTTGATATAAATTTTCTGCTTTGGAAATATCTGTTTTTAAAATATCATATTCCCTGAAAGTCGATTTATAATTCGAAGCATCCAAACGACCCGAAAGAATATCTTTGCCGGCATATCGGTTACTGCTGATATAATGACCCACAGTATCCGTGAAATCAAAATTGCCAAAAGCCTTTTTATTCATCAAATGATGATGTTCTTCTAATTTGGAATGTTTACCCAAACAACGATCCAATAATATTTTAAAACTGAGAGTTTGTTCCTTTATGTTGGACTTTAAGTCATTCGGGATTTTTTTGATGTTATGATATAGGGGTAATAAATCATCTTCTGTGTTTTTGAGAAGCATCGAAAAATTACCGACATATTTATCGGATAATATTTGGTGTATTTTTTCAAGACTGGAAGCCGAAGGAGAAACAATGAGGCAAGTGCCACCATTGGCTAAAAAATTGGTTGCCGTATGTATGGCGGTTGTGGTTTTGCCGGTGCCGGGTCCGCCTTCTCCTAGGGTGATGTATTTTTCAGAAACGTGTAAAGAAATATTTTTTTGACAAGGATCGGGAGCTATTAAACTAAACGGATGTTGTATGAACGAAGAATCTGGTGTGTCAGTGAACATCGGTTCTTCGTCGGTCTGTTCTATTTTTTGATTGATAAATTGAGCTAAACCAGAATGTTCATTTTCAAAAATTCCGAATGTCCCTGAAAAATGAATGACCGGTTCAGCACCTAAGTCTTTCACCTCATCAGGTGTGAGATTTGGAATAATATTATGGGCGGCTGCATTACCATCTATATTTAATTCCAACGAAAGTTTGTTACAAAAAGCAGAAATATTATTGCTGTTGATCCCTTTCTTGAAAATTAATTCTCTGAATTTTTCAGCATAATCCAAATTGAAATTATGGTTTAAATAATTCAAAAGGAATCGGTTGGCTTTTATCGTTTTATTAGGAGAACGTCGCAAAGCCCAGGTATTGGGGCGGTTGGCACTGGGTACCATTTCCATTTCCCAGATGAACATGGGGGCAACGATGGGAAAAAGGGGAGTGGTTTCATTTTTATGGATGAACATGGGGTAGCCCAAAGATAAGGTATGGATGCCTTTGTCTTTCTTCAGGTTATTGGACTCTAAGAATAAATGATGAAATTTATGAAGGACATCTTCATTGACTTGGATTTCTGTATCCTTATCCGGTTGATCCAATATTTGTTTGATGAATTGTACAGGAAAATGATCGCCAATGGAAGCAGAAGCAATATCAATTCTGTCGACCTGTAAAGGGAGGGCATTCCTATATATGGATTCATTCAAAGAGAAAGTAAGGTTTTCTGACAATCTTTCTAGTCTATCCTTGTCCCATCTCATTATTTTCCTGTTTTATGTTTTGGTTTTCTCAAATAGGTATGCAAAATAGCATAAACACATAACTCCACAAAGAAATGTATAATGAGATTGTTGTTTTTTGCGTTAATTCTGAAAATGCAAAGCCGGCTCTTTTTGAGGGGAAATGAAAATCGAAATAAATAATCAAATCAAATTTTGTATATTTGGAAAGTGCCATATATAATTTTGCAACAACCCAAAGAGCTTTCTTTTTTTGCAGGTGTCGTATTAAGGATAGAAAATGTTAATTCGTATGAATACACAAGTCCAACATACTACTAATTTATA
>JAHDDR010000240.1 GCA_020629255.1 Saprospiraceae bacterium
AGCCGGGTCACTATCTCCTTGAAAAAGTCCGTCGCAATCCCCTATGGTCGTACTTACCTCATATACGTTAATTTGGAGATTGACCTGTGCCCATAATATAGCATTGTAACAAACGAAAAAAAATAGTAAAAGTATTTTGGGTAAATTTTGATTGGTTGCCATATCAGTTCTATTCCTCTAATTAATGTCTCTATTAAGTAATTCAAGTTGCGCTGCAACTTGAGACCATAACCAAATAGTTGGATAGACCATAGAATAATTCAGTTTAAGGAAATTCTATGGACTATTTGCTATCTAAACTATTGAGGTTGCGGATTTATTCGCAACTTAGATTAAGTAAATGCCATCATCAGACATTTACTTTTCTAAGGTAATCAATTATAAAGCATATCTGATAATTTGGAAGTTAAAAATGAAGTTTTAGTCAATATCTTTCCAGAATTCAATATTGAATAATCCTTATCTTTAAGGAAATTTTCATGAAAAAACATCGTAAAATTATTCATATCGACATGGATGCTTTCTTTGCATCTGTAGAACAAAGAGATAAACCAGAACTCAGAGGTAAACCCATTGCTGTTGGGGGTGGAGGCAGAAGGGGTGTTGTTGCAGCAGCGAGTTACGAAGCCAGAGCTTTTGGTGTTCGTTCTGCCATGCCCGGATACAAAGCAAAAGGACTTTGTCCTCACATTATTTTTGTTCGTTCCAATTTCAGTGCGTATCGTGAAGCATCGCTACAAATACGAGAAATTTTTCATGAATATACCGATTTGATTGAACCCCTTTCCTTAGACGAAGCCTTTCTGGATGTTACTGAAAATAAGAAAGGAATGCCTTCTGCCACACTCATTGCGAAAGAAATTAGGGAAAGGATATTCCAAGAAACCCAACTCACTGCCTCAGCCGGAATTTCCATGAATAAATTCCTTGCTAAAATTGCTTCTGACTTGAACAAACCCAATGGTCAAGCCGTCATTCCGCCTGAAAAAGCCTTAGATTTTTTAGAACAATTACCCATTGAGAAATTTTTTGGAATCGGTAAGGCGACCACCCAAAAGATGCACCGTTTGAATATTAGAAAAGGTTTGGATCTGAAATCAAAATCAAAAATTGAGTTAGCACAATGGTTTGGTAAATCGGGGATTTGGTATTATCACATTGTAAGGGCAGAAGATAACCGCCCTGTCAAACCGAATCGGATTCGGAAATCGGTAGGAGCAGAAGAAACTTTTTTTGATGATTTGGATCAAATACCAGATATGATTCAAGCATTACAACCCATTATCAAAAAAGTGTATGAACGATTAGAAAATCTTGGGCGATTTGGGCGGACAATAACACTCAAAATAAAATTCAAAGATTTTACAACTATAACCAGAAGCATTTCTTTTCCTCATGAAATTGAATCTTTCGAATTTCTAAAAGAACAAAGTGAATATTTATTAAAACATAATTTGGAAAATGGGCATACTGTGCGGTTGTTAGGTATAACCGTTTCTAATCTGACCGGAACTTTTTCTCAGGGAGAACAATTGGAAATACCATTTCCTTCATTGTAAGAGATGCCCGATAAAAAACATCTCTATAATTCCAATTCTATTTTATTTTTGCACCATTAACTTTTAGTTAAGTATGAAAATCAAAGAAGTAACAAAATATTTAGAATCCATAGCTCCTTCTGTTTATCAGGAAAGTTATGACAATTCCGGATTAATTGTCGGCAATCCCAATGATAAAGTAAACGGCATCCTAATTTGCTTGGATTCTATCGAATCCATTATTGATGAAGCTATCAAAAAAGGTTGTAATTTGGTCATTGCCCACCACCCTATTGTTTTTAAAGGTTTGAAACGATTTAATGGAAAAAATTATGTGGAACGAACCGTCATCAAGGCAATAAAAAACGATATTGCCATTTATGCCATCCATACCAACCTTGACAATGTTTCCAATGGTGTGAATGATCAGATAGCCAAAAAATTAAAACTCATCAAGACCCAAATACTTTCCCCTAAAAAAGTAGTGAAAAAAATGCAGGTTTTCATGCCTGTCCATGCCATTGATGATGTAAAAAAAGCTCTTTCGAAAACCGAAATCATTTGGGGAAAAGATACCATCCATAGCACATACACTACCATAGGTGCAGCTCCTTATGGCAAGACGAATATCCCACAAGTAAAATTTGAGATACGATTCCCTTCCGATACGCTACCTAGCATATTGTCTGTTCTCCGAAAGGAATTATATGAAGAGGATTACACCTACGACATACTGGATATCCAGTCTTCTGCCGAGCATATTGGCTCGGGTATGATAGGAGAATTGAAAGAGGAAACAGATACTGTAGAATTCCTTCAATTCCTTAAGAAAACCATGAAAACCGGTTGTGTAAAACACACCTCCCTTGTCAAGAAGAAGGTTAAAAAAATAGCGGTCTGTGGTGGTTCGGGTGGTTTTCTTTTATCTAAGGCCATTGGTAAAAAAGCAGATATTTTCATCACTTCTGATTATAAATACCATGAATTTTTTGATGCGGATGGACAAATTATCATCGCCGATATCGGGCATTACGAAACAGAACAATTTACAATTGATTTATTATACGAGTTTTTAAAGAATAAATTTAGTACCTTTGCAGTCTTAAAAACCAAAATTAATACGAATCCGGTAAATTATCTCTAGATTTTATGGCAAAGAAAAAAGAATTAACCATACCTGAAAAGCTGAAAGGGTTGTATGAATTGCAATTGATAGATTCCCAATTGGATGGAATTGAAATCCTTAAGGGAGAACTTCCAATGGAGGTTCGCGACTTGGAAGATGAAATCATAGGATTGGAAACCCGAATTTCCAACCTAAAGGACTCTATCGAAGATTTGGAAAAAGATATTTCCAAATTGGAGGGCAATATTCAGGAATCCAAAAGTTTGATCGAAAGATATGACAGCCAACTCAATAATGTGAAGAACAATCGTGAATACGAAGCTTTGACCAAGGAGTTGGAATTGCAAAAATTGGACATCCGTCTATTCGAAAAAAGAATCGGCGAACAACGTGCCAATATTGAGGTGAAGACTTCTAGTCTAACCAATACCGAAGAACGTTTGGAGACCAAGAAAACAGATTTGGAAGCCAAGAAGGTGGAGCTTGAAAAAATTATTGAGAAGACAGAAAAGACGGAAGAAAAACTCAAACGGAAAACCGAGCGTGCCCGTAAGAAAATAGAAGATCGCCTTCTTAAATCCTATGATAAAATTAGGACTAATTACAGAAACGGTTTAGCGGTTGTTTCTGTAGAAAGAGATTCTTGTGGAGGATGTTTCAATAAGATTCCACCACAAATCCAACTGGAAATCACACAACGCAAGAAAATCCAAGCTTGCGAACATTGTGGGCGTGTTCTTGTAGATGACCATATCCAAATGGTAGGAAAAGAACCTAAGGAACCTAAAAAGGAGGAAGAGGCTGCGGAGTAATATAGCGTAGTTATCTTTTCGTTAAAAAGCCTTGAAAGTTGCGTTAAACACTTTCAAGGCTTTGTTTTTATCCCCAACATCAGCGAACTTACACACGTTCAAATCCATAGTCAAAATTGATGCATGAAAAGGCTATTTTTATTATCATTTATTATATTTCTATTGGTTTCCTCTTTGCACGCCGGAAATTATTATGAATTTTCACCTACCCTAAAGCAGGCTTATAAAAAAGCCATCAGTTTACAATTCGAGGAATCCAAACGCCTTACGGCTAAAGTAAAAGAAGAAGAACCCCAGAATGTTTTGGTACATTATGTAGAGAATTATGTCGATTTTTTGAAAATCTATTTGGATGAGGATTACCAAGAGTTCCAACGATTGGAAAAGAATAAAGAAAAGAGGCTGGAACAATTAAAATCCGGTAACTCCGATTCTCCCTACCATCTTTATACCCAAGCAGAAATCAGATTACAATGGGCTGTGGCTCGGAGTAAATTCGAAGAATATAGAACAGCCGCTTTTGAAGTGCGTCGTGCGTTCAAGATGTTAGAAGAAAACAACAAAAAATTCCCCGATTTTGTCGCCA
>JAHDDR010000241.1 GCA_020629255.1 Saprospiraceae bacterium
TTTATCCAAATCTTTTACCAAATCTATAAATAGGGCTTCTTTTTTAGGTTTGAGTCCTTCGATGATTTCGGTTCCATTTCCAAAATCGCCGATGTTCACACCCGTCAGAACAATTTCCTTGACGCCCATTTCTGCAATTTTAATGGCATCAGCGACTACACTTTCTACGGTACTACTTCGGCTATTTCCTCTTGCTTGGGGAATGGTGCAAAAGGAACATTTATAATCACAACCATCTTGAACTTTCAGGAAGGAACGGGTCCGGTCTCCAAAAGAAAAAGAATTAATGAAGGTATTCGCTTCCTTGACTTCTCCCGCTTCTACCAAGCCTTTGGATGTGGCTTTGGATAAATTATCCACATAATCCAGAATCTTGAATTTTTCGGCAGCTCCCAAAACCAAATCGACGCCAGGTATTTCGGAAATTTCCTGCGGTTTGAGTTGGGCATAGCATCCAATAACAATAACAAATGCTTGAGGAGCCTTCTTTAAGGCTTGACGAACTGTTTTTCTACATTTCCGATCGGCGAAATCGGTTACGGAACAAGTGTTGATGACATAGACATCTGCAGGTTCCTTGAAATTTACAATGGCAAAGCCCTTGTCTTCAAACATCCTACTAATGGTTGAAGTTTCAGAAAAATTCAATTTACAGCCTAGTGTGTGGAAGGCTACTGTGCCTGGTGTTGCCATTGATTAATCTATAAATATGGAAAAACACCACAAAGTTATGTCTTTTACCATTATTAGACAACCACTGTATCTATAATGAAGCTCTTCAAAATGGTCTTTCTTACAAACGAATTCGCACAAACCATTTTTTCTTTTGGAATTATCGTGCAGATGTCGTTATAAATTTAACCGAATATATCTCCGAGTCTTTTATGAAGTTTACAAAATAAAAGGAGCTGGCTGTTAATCCACTGATATCAATTTCATTTGCTTGATCATTCCCATAAATTCCTTCAAATACGATTTTTCCATTGATATCCGAAATATTGATTACTGTATCATCTGGTAGATTTGAGTCGATATACAACCAATTTCCTCTGCTAGGATTGGGATAAACCGAATAATGATAATTTACATTTTTCTTCTCTTCCACTAGAAGGATCTCTGAATATCTATAGGATTCGTCTAGATCTACCATTCTTAATCTGAAGTATGTTTTAGAATTTTCAAACTTTATGTCTTTGGATTCAAATTCTAAAAAGCCAGTTCGTGTGTTGGTTATTCCTTGTTCCAAAAGACAGGTTTCAAATGTCGTCCAATTCTTAGCATCCTTGCTTTTCTCCAATTCAAAGTGTGAAAAATTAATGGTTTCCGCAGCTTCCCAAATTAAATGGAAAGTTTCTTCTACCTTATTTTTTTCATAATTAAATGATACCAGTTCTACAGGTAAGTTTGCACATAAATTATATCCTAAAAAATCCGTACAGGTAGTTGGATCGAAAGGATTACCATTGGATAATTCGACCGTAGGAATGGACGTTCCATCTATTGAACCGAATGAAACAGCATCCAAGTCATCGCAAGGTGTATTTTGATCCAAAACAAAGGCTGCTCCAATAAAGCAACCACCAGTCCCTTCAAAGGTTCCATTTTGAGCATTAAAGGTACCTGAAATAGAAATGTTGCCATTATTAATATAACCTGGCCCATTTATGATCATATCTCCAGTACTCACATCTATACTACCATTATTAGTAAAAATCACACCAGCTCCTTTGTTACTTGTAGTTATTGTATTTGCATTTATTATTCCATCATTTGTAAGAATACCATGAGGATAAAAGCTACTCGTATTAACCACCCCACTGCTACAAACATTAAAATAAGATTCAGAATTTTCATTGTTGACTTCTAAGTTTGTGAAATTGGCTGTCCCACAAATGGTAACTTTAGATTCGGCTTTAAGTGTAACATTCGTTCCATTCCATGTTCCATCCGGATGGATGTTCAAAATCAAGTTATCTATGTTTCCACTAAAATCGAATATTCCATCTACAATATGAAATATATATTGTGGGGCATTGATATTCACATTATATGTCAATGTTCCACAACTTTGTACTGTTAATGTATTCGGAGCATTAAAATTACCCAAGTTATTGCCTGAATATTCTGCATTTGGTTCTATATATAGTGTTACATCAGAATTTGCATTCTGAAAGCTCCCTGACCAAACATCACCATCGGCAATGTAATAATTGCCCGAGGGATTATCGATATTACTATTGCCTTTTAAGGAAATACTTCCCACAGGAATCGTACAATCTTGCCCTATTACATTAACACAATGGAACAGTATGACAAAGGCAACTACAAGCGTTTTGAAATAAAAATTTCCCATAAAGCGATGATTTTATTTATTTTATAATTCCGAAACCAACATACATGCCAGATACAGGAGCTATTTCATTAAAATATGGACTATTGTGACGCTTCAATAAGAGAAAAAATAAGCAAAAATGATTTAGACCTTATTCCAGATGGAGGCATTATTGTGAAAAAAAAGCAAAAACCCTCTCATTGTGACATGAAATTATTCAAGAACCTAGTATAAAAAGTGTTACAATTCTATTTCCACTCCGTCTCAACATCATAATATAACTTGACATACAAGAACACTCTCCCATCATCCTATACTTTTGATAGGAATGAATGGGATTATTTTTATTTGGAAAACCAGTTTATAATTCAAAATTAAATCGCACATGAATCTTAATTTAACTGAAATCTTTGAAAACTTCCTTAATACTATAGGTAGTTATCTCCCTGGCGTATTGGGAGCTATTGCTGTACTTATTATCGGATGGTTTATCGCTTCAGGTATTGCAAAACTTGTTTATCGTCTATTGAAAAAAATGAAATGGGACGATAAATTAATGAGTAAAGCCAATTTGGATGTTGATTCTAACAAATTCGTTTCTAAATTGGTCTATTATCTTTTAATGATCGTAGTATTAATGGTGGTATTGGAGATGTTAGGCGTAAGCCAAGTCTTGGATCCACTAAAGGATATGGTCGGAGAATTCGCTGGATTCTTCCCTAATCTTATCGCTGGGGGTATTATTGCCTTCGCGGGCTATATTATTGCTACTGTTGTTTCTTCCTTAATTGGCTTATCTGGTGGGTTTGTAGACCAAGTAGCTGAGAAATTTGGTGTGAGCCAAACGGATCAAATCGTCAACATCCTTAGAAAGGTTGTTTTCATTTTGATTTTCATTCCTCTTTTGATTGCGGCTATCGACCAATTGGGAATTGCTGCTATCTCTGAGCCAGCAAAAGGAATGTTAGAATCTTTCTTGGATGCTATTCCTAAAATCTTTGCTTGTGCTATCATTATTGGTGTATTCTACATTGGTGGAAAATACATCTCTATCTTATTAAAGGATTTGTTGAAAAGCATCGGTACAGATAGTATTGGACAAAAATTACAGTTGAATGCCATGATTGGTGAGCGTTCTCTGTCTGATATGATTGGTAACATTGTTTTTGCTGTTCTTTTGGCCTTGGGTACCATAACTGGTGTTGAGCGTTTGGAATTCGAAAGATTAACCGAAATCTTGAATAATCTTCTGGGTATTACCGGAGAGATTTTATTCGGAATGGTGATCCTTGTTTTAGGAAACTTCATTTCGGTTACGATTTACAATATGTTGAACAAAGGTGACAACAACCAATTCATTGCCAATATTGCTCGATGGGCTTCTTTGTTCTTGTTCTTATTCATCGGTTTGAGTACGATGGGTGTTGGAGAAGACATCGTTCGTTTAGGATTTGGATTGACGTTGGGTTCTGTAGCTGTTGTAATTGCCTTGGCTTATGGTTTGGGTGGACGCGAAGCAGCTGGTAAACACATGGAAGAAATTCTTTCCAATTTCCGTAAGAAGTAATCACCTCCTCACTATACTTAAAATAAAAAACCGCTTCGGCCTTTGGCCG
>JAHDDR010000053.1:0-8978 GCA_020629255.1 Saprospiraceae bacterium
TCCCACAGACATCATTGTCTTCCCTGTTTGGAGTAATCGTTACATTACCAGAATTAGGAGTATCACAAGCATATGTACCATTTTCGTTTGTTATGGGATTACAACTAGTTGCTCCAAAGACCTCTACTTCGGTGTTAGGAATTGCCGTTCCTCCGCAATCTAGCATCATTCTTATTGTTCCACTTAATTCTTCTCCCGATTCCATACAACCGGATATTGGTTCACAACCCAAGCCCTGGAAGATTTCATCCCAACTATTACAACCTGTTGCATTGTTATTTATTAATCCAGAAGGTACTAAAGAAAAATCAATATCAAGAAGAACATCACAATTACACAATTTCGCATTATTTGTTATTATCGGTTCATTTTCACAAATTAATCCTGACAATGCTGATATATCATCAAGCATACTATTAGATTGTATTCTAAAAAATTGATCACCAGATCCTCCTGGAATAAATTCCACTATTTCCAAAGATTCTAAGCCATTCAAGGACTCTAACATAGGATGAAAAGTAATTGAAAAACGGCCACGAACTCGAGTTAAATTAGAAAGTGCAGATATATCAATTAAGCTAATGTTTCCAAAAAGATTGAAACTTTTTCCTACAAATTCTAAATTCTCTAAACCTTTCAAGGTTGTTAATGATTCATTCCCATCAATAGTCAATCCTCTCCCCAAAGAAGTTATATTAGAAAATGCTTCTATATTATTAAGTGATTCATTATCATAAATGGATATTTCCTCAACAATTAAAAGGTTGTGAAGTCCTTCTAATGTTTCTAAATTAGAATTGTTCAAAATGTATAATTCTTTCACAGAATTTATCTGTGCCAGAACTGATAAATCTTCTATTGGAGTTCCAGATATTGGAGGATCACTACCAATATGAATTTCATCATAGTGCCCTAATATTTCTGTAGGAACCAAATTATCTACCATTTCTTGAGTATATAATTGTAGTGTTTGTGCCTGCAAAAAATAGGTGAAACATAAAAAAGTAATTGTGATAAAAGTTTTCATAATAGTAAAATATTATTAGTAATGTTAAGTAAAATTGTATGTTTTATCCGAAATATTGATACAACAAATTTAATGTGTAACAGCCTTGCAAGAAAATACATTATTTTCCTTTTGTTTTTTAAAATGCTTCAAGAAGTAAAAATATAATGTTCTGTATTTCAACATATTAAATAGCTTTTTCCTTTTTATTTGTTTTTTTCTCAAAAATGGTAAGCTTAATACATTTTTATATATTTGTTTATACTACTTTGGCTTGAATTTTGATAATTTAATCTTCAATTACCTGATTATTAATTATTTAATTTCATTTTTCCTTTTAAAATGTTTCTAGAATCAACAAAAATATATCAGCTCTTTGCCACATTCAGTTCAGAAGAGGTTAATCAGTTCAAGAAATTCTTGAATTCTCCTTTCCATAACGAAAACAAGAGAATGATAAAATTGTATTCTGTTTTGAATGATGCAATTAAGGGAAATAAAAATTTGGATACTAAAAACAAATTATGGAAAAAAGTCTTTACGGATAAAAATTACAATGACGGGCATCTAAGAACCCAACTGTCTTTTCTTTTAAAGCTAGGTGAGACTTTTTTATACCACCACCACATAAAGGATAAAGAAATGGATGTTTCTATATTTTTATCCAACATTCTTATCCAAAGGGGACTTAACAAGCATTATGCACAATATGAACGGAAAATAATGATGCAAATAGCTCGTTCTCCCCGAAATGATGAAGAAACCAAAAGAAAAGAACTAGAATTCCAAATCCTTTCCAAAAGGAGCGAATTAGGGGAAGATGATAACAGATTAAAAAAGTATTTGGATCGAATACATAAATGCACAGATGAAATTTTCATTCTTAATAAATTGAGATACCTCTGTGAAGCCATCAGTGATGAAGAAATTCTCAACTTTAAGATTAAAAAAGGTATTGATCAAGAAATATGGGATTTTTTACCGCAAAGTTCATATTTCAACGAAGAGGGGATACAAATTTATTATTATACCCATCAATATTTGAAAAACGGATGTAATTCATCAGAATTCAAAAAATTACAACTCCTAATAAAAAATAATTATGATTCTTTCCCTAACGAACAAACTTTAGATATATATACATTAATAGAAAACATTGGTATTAGAATAATTAATAAAGGAATTAATTACGCTTTTGAGTTATTATTTTCTCTACATCAAGATATTATTGAATTAGGTTTAATTAAAAAAGCAGGAGTTGTAAGCCATACGAGATATCAAAATATAGTTATGATAGCAATCAGAACCCACAACTATCAATTCGCTACAGAATTCATAGAGAATTACAACCACATGATCAAACCAGAATATTTCCAACAAAATGCCTATAACATTAGTTTAGCTAGACTAATGTTTGCCCAAAACAGATTTAATGAAACAATATTTTATGTTAGCAAATTAAGTAAAACTGTTGAATTTAGTTACGAAACAGGGAGAAGGAGGTTATTGCTACAATCATATTACGAATTAAAAGAATTTTCAGCCTATAACTCACTTGTCTTGAGTTCTCGGATTTTCTTTTTAAGAAAAAATTATTTAACAGAAGATAAGAAAAATAATATAATAAAGGCTTTGAAACTATATCAGAAATTGGCCAAATTGACTTCCGAACAAGAAGATGAAATCATACAAATGAAACATGAAATAATCGATGGGAAATATTCTATGAATAGTGACACTAAAAGATGGATAATTGAAAAACTGGATGAAAAAATGGATAATTAGTTCCTCCACTTATGAAATCAACAAAAATATATCAGCTCTTTGCCACATTCAGTTCAGAAGAGGTTAATCAGTTCAAGAAATTCTTGAATTCTCCTTTCCATAACGAAAACAAGAGAATGATAAAATTGTATTCTGTTTTGAATGATGCAATTAAGGGAAATAAAAATTTGGATACTAAAAACAAATTATGGAAAAAAGTCTTTACGGATAAAAATTACAATGACGGGCATCTAAGAACCCAACTGTCTTTTCTTTTAAAGCTAGGTGAGACTTTTTTATACCACCACCACATAAAGGATAAAGAAATGGATGTTTCTATATTTTTATCCAACATTCTTATCCAAAGGGGACTTAACAAGCATTATGCACAATATGAACGGAAAATAATGATGCAAATAGCTCGTTCTCCCCGAAATGATGAAGAAACCAAAAGAAAAGAACTAGAATTCCAAATCCTTTCCAAAAGGAGCGAATTAGGGGAAGATGATAACAGATTAAAAAAGTATTTGGATCGAATACATAAATGCACAGATGAAATTTTCATTCTTAATAAATTGAGATACCTCTGTGAAGCCATCAATGATGAAAAAATTCTCAATTTTAAAATTGAAAAAGGCATTGACCAAGAAATATTGGATTTCCTACCACAAAGTTCATATTTCAATGAAGAAGGGATACAGATTTATTATTATATCTATCAATATCAAAAGAATGGATGTTGTCTCTCAAAGTTTAAAACACTGATAAAATTAATAAAAAATAATTATGATTCTTTTTCTGTAGAAGAGGCTATTGAAATATACATATTTATACAAAACATTGGTTTTGTTGAAATAAATAAAGGGCTTTCTGATTTCCTAGATGCCATGTTTTATGTATATAACGACATTATCGAACTAAACTTAATTCGGAATTTAGGTTATTTAAGTGATGGGATGTATAATAATATTATTCAAGTGGCTCTAGTAACTAAGAATTATACATTTGCAGAAGAATTCATAGAAAACTATATTGACATACTAACACCAAAATTCTTCAAAAATAATGCATACCATCTAGGACTAGCAAAACTTCGCTTTGTTCAAAAACAGTATCATCAAACAATTTTTCATTTAAGTAAAATAGAGCGAACAACTAAATATAGATATGAAATAGATGTAAGGAAATTACTATTACAAACATATTATGAATTAAAAGAATTCTCAGCTTTTAACTCTCTTTTATTAAGTTTCAAAATATTTATTTTAAGAAGTCGACATATTACAAAAAATCGAAAAAAACAGAGTGTAAATGGGTTAAAATTAATTCAAAGAGTAGCCGATTTGGCTAGTGACCAAAAAGATAAAATCATGAAAATAAAACATGAAATAATTGATGGTAAACATACCATTTCTAGCGATACGAAAAGATGGTTGTTAGAAAAATTAGAAGAAAAATTAATAGATTGACAGCTATTTCCCATATTTCCCTTTTACAAATTCGAAGGCATCATGACTATTTTTCCCAGCCATATGCATTAAGAGTAAGCGATAACCATTTCCATATTCATCATCCCTTTTACCAAGTTGTTTGACAAATGACTTTTCATTTTGGGCCTTATAATATTGAACTTGTGCCCAAGTAGCATGCCCCTCTATATATAATTTCCCATACTCTTTTTTCATTTGGTCATAATGGGTATTATTGAACTGCCAAATATGGGTTAACTCATGGATTATAGTACTGCATGTATCCACCTTTGACCGGTTGTTTTCTATATGGATGGTAAAACCATCTCCATTTTGAGATGCCAAACCCACAGCCCGCATATCATACCGTTTGGTAGGTCTGAAAAACATACCTCTGGCTTTGGCAATTACTCGGGCATCGGTAAATTGTATGTCGATCGTTGGCCAATTGTACAAACCAAATTGATCCTCCATAAAAGTAAGGGCTTCTTTTAATAATTGATTGAAAGTCATTTTATCCTTCACTCCAATTAAATCACAATCATTACAAATTATGCGACCATCGGGCAAACGTTTGGCATTGGCTTTGGTGCAATGGGTTTTACCACAGAAATCGCAAGTCTCATCATTGAATGGACTTTTAGTATCTCCAGAAATACCATAAAACGAGTGTCTCGATTCTTTCAGCTTATTTTTATTCCCTAATAAATATTGTAATAAACTCCTAAGGTGGATCAAGTCAAAACATTCGGGTAATTTTTCATCATGACCCAAAGAAACATCGACCAAGCCCAAACCTAAAAATGCAAATTGATCTTGGAAACGGTTGGTGTATTGTATAATGGGTTGAGGGACGACAAAATCGCCATCTGTTTTTTGTTCGATGAACCAAGAAATGTAATCTTCTAATGTTTCTAAAATGTAACGGATATTGTCATTGATGCTGATCAAATGACCTTTATCCATATAGCTATCTTCTATGACATATACACCTAGCGTTTCCTCCTTTCCTCTGTTTTCATCACAACCATAAAATTTTTCTATTTTTTGGGCATTTTCTAATTTCGTTGTACTTTTTTTGAAATATTTCGGAAGCACCCGAATAAAATCATGTGAATAAGGATAAAAAGATTTTAAGGCTTCCTCGATCAAAACCGCGAGTGTAAAATTGACTTTACTTTTTACTTCGGTACTCCACTTCTCCCCTACTCCAATAAATGTCCAATCCAGAAAACGACCATGTTTATAATTTCTTTCAAATGGCTTTGAAAAAGTCTCGTAGCGAATATGATCCTCTCCTAAATCATACCCCTTTTGTAATTCGTAATATCCTTTGGATTGGATATGGATATTTTGGTTGTAAAGGGTTTTATGTATTTTATTATCTTTTGATGATTGGATGATTTCTTTTTCTCCTTGCAAGGAAATATCCAAATCAGAATGATACATCAGAAAATCAAAATCGGGTTCTCTGTTGGAAAGGGAAATTCGAATTTCTTTTTCATCTTCTATAATATCATCAATTCGATAGAGCCGTCCATTAAAATGATGATATTGTCCTGGAAGATATTTTTGATACAAAAGATTTTTACGCATTTCGTAAATCATCTCTTGATTATCATCCTTGAAAATAACGGGTTTGAAAAATTGTATTTCTTTGATGATTTGTCGATCCAACGCCATCTTCCAAACATACTCACTCGGTACGGACGATGGTTCTTTTGTAATCCGAATATATCGTTTGATTTCAACATCCAATTCTTCCCGTAAAATATCTTCCACATCTTGGATCACACCCAGTTGTGTCCTATTTTTTAACATCACCATTTTTTCCAATTCCTCTAAAGGAACCGCCCGCACAGTTAAAATTTCGACCAGGGATAAAGCCAAGGTAAGTGGGTATTGTGAAATCGGAATTAAGGAAAGTGGTTTCCTTGGGTTCTGATAGAAAAATTCAAAATTAAAAGAAAAATAAGTTCTAAAAAGATGTGGAGGAGAAACGACTTGTAAAAAAGAATGCACTTGCCCTAAATCGGCATAGGTTAAAAAAGCATGAGGTGCATTATTTTTATAATCATATAAAAGTTGGAATTTTTTATTTTCTTGTTGCAATAATAATCCAGTAAAATTATTTTGATAACGATTTTGGATTTCTTTGTTTCCAATACCTTTTAATTCTTCCTTTAACGTATTAATCCAACTCCCCCGATGATTTGTCAATTCTTCCAAACCTTCTTGATAACCGCCCCAACTATTTACCAAACTAATTTTAGGAATGCCCTCTTGCAAACCCAACATACTGAGCGCCACCGTTTGCCCCATTCGCTCCACATCGCCAATAAACATTTCATCTTCGAAACGTTCTTCTGCTTTCCACAATAAGAAATAAGCAAATTGGGTTCGATTATTGACAAATCTATACTCATCCAATTTATTTCCAATCGACAAATTCGCTTTTACAGAAGATTGTATTTGTTCGGAATCTTCGCACAGTACCACGAACTGAATATTATCCTTACTTTTTCCTTTTAATATTTTACTAACGCTTACTGTAGAGTCTGGATATTGTAATAGCATTTTATCAAAATCGACAAAAATGACGAAGCCCAGATTTTCCATCCATTCCAGAAAAGTGGGACTGAAAGTATTTTCCAAAAAATCTTCTGGACAGGTGAGATAAATTTTCCGATTCACCACATCCATTTCATTTTCAGCAATGTCTTCGGATCTAAAATCTTTTAATAAGGTCTTTTTTATTTTTTCATAATAGTCTAAAGCATAATCTTCTTTTACCGACCATTTTTTTCCTTGCGGAACAAATAGGATAATATTTTTTTGCGATACAAAATGCCTTTTGATATTCGCAATCAATTCTTCATTTAACTGATAATACTTTGTATTGGCAAATAAGGTAAGGCGGTTCGGATCAATATCAAAATACGTGGGTGGTTGGTATTCTTCTTTAATATGGATGGCTGTAATAAAATACCCTCCCCATACTTGTTGATATTTTTCCCAAAGGTTGAGATAATCTACATCAAACGATTTTTCTTTGGGATCTTCGTCAGGGTTGCGGCTTAATAAATCTTTCGGTTCCGGGCCGCCCAAATACCAAAAAAATTCAAGGAAAGGTAATAGAAAGAGTAAAATAAATGCAGGGAAATAATCGCCCCAATACACCGAGAAAAAACCCAGGCAAACAATACTAACGGCAAGTATGCATAAAGCATACAATAATTCTCTAGGAATAATAAATTCGGGTTTAAGTCGAATGCCTTTTTCTTCTAGGGTATAAAAAATGTTCTTTCCTAAAAACGATTCCTCCTCCATCCATTCAAACCGTTTTAAGGTCGGTTCGATTAAATACGTCAAACCTTTGAAGAAAGGGAAAACCAATAAGGTCACTAAGGAAAATATAAATAAAAGTAAGGATGCTTCGAAGTGCAATGTAATATCCAATTCAACAAATATCGCCCAGAAAAAAGGTTCTAAATCATTGACCCAATATTTATTGTAGATGTAGAGAATCACGCCCACATAAATAAGAGCCAAAATTGGAGCATAGGCTTGTTTGTACCGATTCGTTTTTTTCAAATTGGCAAACCATAGTCTAAAGACTGTGAGTAAAGTCAAAACGACCAATGCTAATATGACCAAATCCTCTACCATTATGTATGCCCTTGCGTAATATTTATTTTACGAATAATATTAATCCGATTAGAATGGGGTATTTCTTTATCCTTCCGATTATTATTTAGAACCGACATTTTGTGTTCTGGTATTTTATGAATAGCTCCTTGAAACTGGTATCTAACGTCTGTCCATGTGTTGACTTCATCCGGAATATAATCCTGTTCTGTTTTTGAAATATTTTCTGGTAATGTTTCCCCAATGAATTTCACTTTCTCCATTTTCTTTTCCAAAGAGATTTTCGATTGTTCAAACGTTTGTATTACTTTATCAATGTTAGACCACCGTTCATTTAAAACCCGAAGTTCTTGTATGTTTTGTTGATTGTTGAATTCTTCTTCCAATACACTTTTCAATTCATCATAAAAAGCGCCTAATTCATTTCTTCTATCCAATAAGAATTTTCGGATTTCTTTGTCGATTTTTATTTTATATCGGAAAAAGTTCGCCCAAGCCAATACAATTAAAATCATGAGAACCGAAGCATACCACCAAATATTGGGAAACAAGTCATATATATATTTATAGCCCAACGAAAAAAGAAGAGTAAACAACAAAATACTTCCCCAAAGCACCCATTGATTGGGACATCTGGAAAATAGAAATTGTAAATCCCTTTCTTTTTTTTGCATGTTTTCGGTAGCCTTTTCAAAAGCTTCTCTTTTATTGATGGGAATAAAATATGTTTTTTCCTCGTCGGCGATTATCTCTTTTTGAATGGCATTTTTCCGTTTCGAAATGGTTGTATGGGTTCCTATCTTTTCTATTTCTTTTATTTCTAAAAAAGATTCTGCATTAAAAATATTCTCCTGCCAAGTCAAAAAATCGTTGTGGATGTTTTCTATTTCTCTTGTAAATGTTGAAATGCTTCCCCTATTGTTACAGGAAAAAGAATTACCTAATTCTTCCCAACGTTTTCTTAATTCCATCCACGTTTTATGGTGTGGTGTAGCAGCAAATTTTATTCTCTTGATTTCTTTATCCTGGTAACTAATTTCCGTTTTTAACAATCGATCCAAAGATTCCCTCAATTTGGCATCTACATTCTG
>JAHDDR010000053.1:9078-16855 GCA_020629255.1 Saprospiraceae bacterium
AAGGGGAATTGGTAGTCCAACATATTGGGACTAGGCAGTCGAACCACGCCAGAATTGGGATAAGATGCCAAAGTAAAATCGATGTTTTTCCCTTTTGTATTTTTATTGAAAAATTCGAATGCCGTATTAGAATTTATAGCCTCGTCTCCACCCGTTGATGTATCAAAGGAATAAAAATTTTGTGCATTGTTGATTTTATTTTCGGGGCTGACATCAAAAAACCACACTTCTTTATTTTGGAAATAATATTCATACTGTGATAAGCATTCGTTAATTTCAAAAATAATTTCCGATGATGGTTTTTTATTATCCAAAGGATGGATAATAAAAATCAAAATGGTCTTTTTGGGTACATTCCGAATTTGTTCGGGAAGGACTTTCCCGCCGATAACTTCGTTTAATTTTTTCGTACTATATGTATTGATTTTAAAATGGGAATAATAAAAGCCTGGAACATCCAAAAACATCAGGACATTACCAGACTTCAAATTCATTTGACTTATATCAAAAATATAATACTGCTCCATATAGGAATTACTTCAATTGAGCTTCCAAAAGTCTACGGGACTCGTCCGACTCTTCATCAAATGAATTAAAATAAGAAGCATTTCTTCGGATATGATGCTGCATGAGATGTGCATACTCATCCGCCAATTTATTTTTTCCGATTTTTCCGAAAGCAAAAGAAATCAGTTCTTCCAAAATGGATCGCAATCGGGCACCCAACTTATCATTCAATTCTTTGTGATCCTCTTCTTCATAATAAGGGCTTTTTGAAAAGTGAATACATAAATCCAAAATACCGAATTCCTTTTTACCTTTTTCGGATGCAATGGAATATCCTATTTTTTTCAATCCTTTCAATAAAGAATAGGATTTGATTTCTTCTAAATACTTTTTCTTTTGGGTTTCTTTTTCACCCTCATAAGCCTCCAATATTTCTTCCACAATAAATGGATTTTCCATGAGTGCATAGACCAAAGAAGTCACATCGGTTTCATCAATTGGATTCAAATCACAATCTTGTAATACATCCAATTTATAATGCCATTTCATTTCACCATCTGTGGTTCTTAATTTCAAATCCCCCAACATGAAACCTTTAATGGTGGCATCTATAATATCATGGATACCCTTTTCCTTATCCATATCAAAAATAGGAGGCAAATAGGTTCGCAAATGCCAACGTTTATCCAAGTGGGGAGAAACCGTTGTAATTTTAGGATCAAAGATTTTAGTCAATCGACTTTGATAACTTTCATAATATTCTCCGCCCGCTCCTTTCGTTGCTCCGGGCATGAATTTTTTATACTGTGATAAACTCTGACAGAATATCATACTCGAACGGACAATTTCATATCGACTAAAAGAATGATCGTCTACAAATTCTGTGGCGGATGTAATTTCATCATCTGTCAATTTTGCTATCACGCCTTGACTGATGCTATCGAACACTTCCGAGTTGACACCCCACATGGTATAATATGATACTTTGCCTTCTTCGATTAAATCTCCACTGGGTCCAAAAGGAATGACAACATTTTTCAGCCACCTTAATTGATCAAAAACATAATCATCAATTTTCTCTTCTTCCATTCCTTCGTATCGAGCTTCCAACCGCATGGCAGACAACACGTCCATATCCAAAAATCCTACTTTTTTGATCGTTCCCCGATTGCTCTCTAACATTTTATTACTAATAGATCGCATGAAAGATTCAGATAAATCTTCTTTTATATTATGGTTGTGAAAACTCGCTGTAAACTTCTTATACAAGGATAAATAAATGGAACGGGAAATATCATCCGATGCCATATCCACATCCACCAATTCTGCTTCCTGATCTTCCCAAAGTTTTTGAATGGAATCGGTTTTAGAAAGAACAAATCTTTCGTATCCACTTTTCTTTTGGAAGTCATTGACGATTTTATCTTGTCGCTTATATAAAGTGTCCGCTTCACGGGAAATGTTTTTGAAGAACCGCTCAATAATTCCTTCTTTCCTTTTCAGGTGGGTTAATATTTTGGAGAAAGTCAAGAATTCCAATTCTTTCATCGTAAGTTTTCGAACCATTCCGGAACGATCCCTAACGCTTTGTACATATTCTTCAGTAAAATCTTTGAGTCTCCTTCGTTTATTATAGAACCTTGCCCGTTCTGCCATTTCATTGAAAGCATCGTATGCCGTTTCTACAATGTGTTCTGTAGAAGGATCGTCGTATTTCTTGAGTTGGGCTTCAAAACCATCTTGATGACGTTTTAAATCTGCTCGAAGGGAATCAACAATTTCTTCCAACATGACGACTACTTCATAAATAAAACAACGGGTCGCCATCGGGTGCATCACCTCATCTTTTAAAATCCAAGTATTGAGATAATAATCTTCTCCCCTACAATTGTTCGGGCTGAATTCATCATCAAAAAGAATTTGATTGGGTAGGACTTTATTATTATTGATAAATTCCTCACATGCTTTTTGATACTCCCCTACCCTACGTTCAATATTACGGATGGCATCTCTTGCTTCTTCAATGGTCACAAATTGATCCACATCAGGTTGAAGGGAAGAAAATATTTGAGACATCTTTTCATTGCTTCCAACCAATTGCTCAATTTTCGCAATGATATTATCGACAAATATTTCTGATTTTTTACCGATGAATTCTTTTTCCTCATCATATAAATTGAGCTGTCTTTCTATGAGTTTATAAAAGACATCAATATTATCTTTATTCAATTCGCTTTGTAAATAGAACAAATATTTTTCACGCAGCACTGGGCGTTCCACATTCATGTTGCCGCTTCGACGTTGGTTCTTAAATTCACGATAATCCTTTTGGTACAACTCATCAAAATAAGGCCATTTTCGATCAATGGATTCGGTGGTCATTCTAAGGCTAAAATATTCCATTAATCGATCAACAGGAAAGGCTAATTTCCCGGCACCTCCGGCACAGTACCTGTTCAATCCGTTAGATTCGATCAAATTCAGGATTTGGTTATCAATCTTACTGAAACCTTTCGCCGCCAATTTGCTGAATAAATCCAAATACACAAAGCTCGAAAGCATGGACATATAATTTTCCATTCCTCCGATATTATTCCCTTTTATATTTAATTCATCGATCAAATATAAATAATCATAAGGGCTGCCCACATCTTCAATTTTTGCCTGATGCAAGGAGGGCATGAATTCGAAATCGATTTTTTTGCTCCCGATTTTATTTTTCAAGCCCAATAGCGTTAGGGCATTTAATTCTTTTACACTGGCATAACCGTTGGCATAGATGCGTTCTCTCTCTTCTTCGCCTTTAATCTTGCTATTGATCGTTGAAGGCAGTAGGAAAAAACCTTTTATCAAAATACTTTGGGCATCGAATCTCTTCTTCAAAATTTCCCGAATGGTCAATGCCAATTGTAGGAAAATTCCCGAACCCGTACCACCGGCTAAAGACCCGACGATCCCTACCCGAATATAACCTCCTCCTCCTTCACCTCGTTCTTGAGAAATTCGGGATAATTCATTAATCAATAAATTGATTTGGCCCGCCGCCAGTGCGGCTCTAAACGCCAATCGGGAAACCGCTCGTACTTGTCCAGCGCCATCAATCATATTCTTTTTACGAAGTAGAATATTTTCTCCTTGAAACCATTCTTGTGGAGAGGTATCCCCTGCCCTTTTTCGAATATCAAGATAATGTCCCACTTCCATGTCCTGACTGGTTCGGAGTTTTTGTTCTTCCAAAAGGTTGTCGAGTTCATCCATGGTGTTTTTATCTGTATCCAAACACATGATGGAAACATAATCTTTGAGGTCATCACTCAATTTTCCTTGGATTTCATTTACGATGTAGGAACCCAAGCCACCTACGCCCAACAGCAATGTTTTGGTCTTTGCCATTTTTTATTGTTTGATGTGTAATACAAAAGTATATTTCATTCCTCCTTCTTCGTAAGAAAGTTCTCTTCCACCATGAAGTAGAATGTGTCCTTTTTTAGGTAATGCCATGTCCATACCATCCAACATCATATCTTTACGGAACGAATTCCGATGCAGATATACCCGATTCTTTTTCTGGGCGGCGATGAAGGTCAGATTTTTGACTCTTTTCTTTTCTGGAATATATGGCACCAACCATCTGGAGAAGAATGAGGTGGGTAAACGGTAGGTAAAACCATCTGCCGACACATATCTTTTCCTGACGGGTTTTTCTTCATATTTTATTTTAGCCGTTTTATGAAAACGAGGTTTGGTATAGTAGGCCCAAATTAATGTAAGAAGGGTTATGATACCTAATAATGCTAGGATGCATCCTTTGCATCGCAACCAAAAACTATCTTCTTTTAGGATCGTGAATTCCCACGTTCCTTGAATATAATCATAGCCCTCCGATTTGGGTGATGCTAAGAACCTTCCTTCTACTTTACCATAAGGCACGATGCAATCACAAAGGAATTTGGAACGGTTGAAACAAATCCGAAATCGGTCGTTTAAGGGTGTGATTTCTACATCCATGAACCATGGAACATCCATGAATTCCAGATCAAAATGATCGGGGTGTATGATGGTTCCATCTTTTAAAAAGATTTGGGCTTCCAAACAACTTCCATTCCTTCCAAAATCGACCACTCCTTTTTCTGGAACAATAATTCGTAAATCGGGATCAATAGTTTTTTTGGCTTTACATTTCTTTTTTATAATGGTAATGACAGGTGATTTTTTCAAAAAATAACCCTCATATTGAGCCGTCACTTCTACAAAAACCGAATCAGTAGTTACAGGAATTTGAGCGATTAATTTTCCTTTTTTATGCTCGAAACGGGTTTGTTTATTTCCTCCATATCGAGCTAAGGCATTCACTTCTTTAAGAGCCGTGGCTTTGAGGGGTGTACCATCTTTATAGGTCAATTCTAAATATAAGGTGGCTTGTTTTTCCTCCTTGCAAATAGAATAAATATGCTTTCTTTTATTGATCTCCTCTAGGTTATCCCCTGGTTCTACTTGCATGGAAACAGAGGTTAAAGGAATGAGAATAATGTCTTTTTCTGTTACTGCTTGGTTCAAGGTCATTTCTATTTCCCAACCTTCAGGAATCACCTTACCCCCTTTCATTTGGATTCTATAAAAACGACCACTGAGTTTGCTCTTTACATTAATGGTCGGATTAATCTCAAAATTGGATAGACCATAATCTTCTACCCATTCCAAATTTTTGGACACTTTTTCCAATTGGGCAATCTCGCTAGGTTTTTTATTTTCTTGTATAAAAACCAATAAAGCCGTTAATGGAAATTTTGTGGTGATTTCTACAGTCGTTCCAGAAATATCTGGTTGTACCCGTCCCACATCTGCATCTACAATTTGACGGGACAGTTTCTCTAATTCGGTTACTAATTTTTCAGTATCTGTTCCTTGAACTTTGATGACTTCCATTAAACCCAAAGCAGACAAGCTCATTTCAGCAAATGATTGTTTTTCGAGGGCTTCTTTTTTATTCTCTACTTTGAGAAAATAAATTTTTGGTTTGATGGTGGCATATAAGACGACCAATTCGGCATAGGCGGGTGACTGCCCCCAAATGCCATCACCATATATAATCAATATCTTTTCCCTGTCTGGATCTTTTTGCAATAAAGGAAGGGCATTTTCCAAAATGGCATGTTCCGGATGTTTATGGGTATGCTTTTTCTTTTTCAGTAATTTGATTTCTGAAAGCTTATCTTTTGTATTCAGTTCGATACTGGTATTGCTATCCGACACATACAATTTATCTGATTCATCCAACACACAAAGAAAACTTTGGAGGGAGTAAATCATGCTTTCGTATTTAGCGCCTGTCATGCTTCCACTTTCATCAATACAGACTATGATGTCTCTGTCTTTGGCACTTATTTGGAAGCAAAGAAAAAAGGAAAAAAGAATAAGGGTGATATGTCTAAAAAATAGGTGCATTCACATCATAGTTCAAAAGGGACGAAAAAATAGTTGCTGTAATATCTCTTGATAAATAAAATACACTGATTAATAATCCAGATAACAAAATGGCGGATCTTCTATTGTTATTGATGATGTCTCTGAATTCATTTACAGAGGTGGTGAGTAATGAAAATAAAAACACACACAAACTAAAAATCACAGAATACACCAATACAAAAAGGAGAAAGGATTTCAATAGAAAAATCCAAAATAAGGATTGTCCAATTAATAAGGTTCCTTCAGGGAGTTCCATTCCAATATATGCATGTAGGTTATTGAGCATCACTTCCATCATGAATGCCATAGAAAGAAATACACCAAACATATAAATGGCAAAAGCTTCGTTGATGACAAAGTTGGTTTTGTTGGCTTGGAATATTCTAAGTTGGATACTTTGGAAGACATAGAAAAACAGAACTATCAATATACTTATTAATAGCAGTTCAGTTATTCCATTGATCAAAATATTCGTGTTCATTGGTTTTTCTTGATGTTTGTTTTAATCCAAATCCACTTTCCAAAGGTTCCAATTCCTCATGTATCTCCTTCCTTCTTTGTGCACACCAATACGGCTTTGTTTCCTATGGTAGAAGGTAGTTTCCACAATGTAGTATTTTTTTCCTTTATATTTATAAAAGACATTGCCATAGGCTTTTGGAACATTGACCCCCAAGATCGCATGTCCTTCTGCACTACTGGACAATTGGATCACATCAAAACCTAAAGCTTTCAGAACCAAATACAAGAAAATGGTTCGACTATCGCAATCTGCTTTTTGTGTGAATAATGTCTCCAAAGGACTCATCACACCATAAGGATCTATATTTTCCACACAGCCGCCAATGCTTTCCATTGGCTTTTTCATTGTACGATGATATTCCTCCACATAAGGATATAACTTTGCTGCTTTCCGATGTGAAAACGGATGAACCAATGTGTAAGGAATACTTTGAATACTGGCACAGACAAATTGGGCGGCCTCTGTTTTTTTGTATTTCAAAGAATCGATATTTTTTTGATATTGGGCAACCACTTGTTTTAAATGGGGTGCATCATGATCTAATAAGGGTTGGTAAAAATTACCATTTATTGTTTTTTCCCTGTTGGTGGTTGCACTTGCCAATATCGAATCACAGGTGTGGAATGTCATTTCCATTTTTTTTCGATCATAATTCACAAATCGTAAACGACTGGATTGTGCCTTACAATCCAAAACAATGGGTTGGGGTATTTGTTCGGGTTCAATTTTTTCAGGTTCCGATTTTTTCTTTTTCTTCTTCTTTTTGGGTTTTACTTCTTCTGGATCTATCTCTTTCTCAGGAGCTTTTTGATTCCAGGGAGAGAGTATGTTTTGGACATAATAATCACCTCCTACTAAAAGTAAGGCTCCTAAACATAAACATAAGATATATCGAATGAATAACCCTCTCATCTTGTTTAAATCGTTCTACATCTTATAAATTAAACTAATATACAGGACTATTCCAGCTTATTCTACAAATGCCTGGATTTTGACTACAAATTGGATAATTGACTAGTTTGATTTGATTGCTATGTAATATAAGTTGTGAATAAATCAATCAATAGACCATAGAATTCCTCTAAACGTAATTATTCTATGGTCTATCCAACTATTTAGCTATCGTCTCAAGTTACAACGCAACTTGAATCATGTAATCAGTTTGTTATAAATTGGCTTTGCTTCAACTATACATTAAAATTGGTTTTTATATTTTATTTTTGTTTTTTTCAAGAAACAAAACATCACATAATGAAACTCATCTACACCTTAATTTTAAGT
>JAHDDR010000053.1:16955-23800 GCA_020629255.1 Saprospiraceae bacterium
TTTTCAAGAAACAAAACATCACATAATGAAACTCATCTACACCTTAATTTTAAGTCTGATATGTTTTTCACAAACAATTGGGCAATCTTTTATTACAACATGGAAAACAGATAATCCTGGAACATCCAACTCTACCTCCATCACTATACCTACCAACCCCAATTATACTTACTCTTATAATGTGGATTGGAATAATGATGGTGTTTTTGACCAATTTGGTTTGACAGGTAATGTTACTCATGACTACGGAACGGCAGGTATATACCAAGTTGCCATCCAAGGAAATTTTCCTGCCATTTATTTCAACAATGAAGGAGATAAAGAAAAAATCATTTCCCTTGATCAATGGGGAGATATCCAATGGAAAACGATGCACCGTGCCTTTTATGGTGCTAGCAATCTTGGATATACTGCTACAGATGCTCCAAATTTATCATTTGTTACAGACTTATCTTTTATGTTTACTTATGCTGTTTCATTTGATGGAGACCTAAGTAATTGGAATGTCTCTAATGTAACTAATATGGAGGCACTATTTGCCATCACCCCTTTCAACCATGATATTAGTAATTGGAATGTATCCAATGTAACAAATATGGCTTATTTATTTGACTCCTCTTATTTCAACCAGGACATTAGCAACTGGAATGTCGCTAATGTCAGTACTATGTTTGGAATGTTTCAAGATGCCAGAACATTTAATCAGGATTTAAGTAATTGGACAGTTGATAACGTTTCTACAATGGCACATATGTTTTTGGGGGCTATTGTATTCAATCGAGATTTAGGTGATTGGAATATCACAAATGTTGGAAACATGTCAGATATGCTAACTCGTTCGGGAATGTCTATTGGTAATTATGACAAAACCTTGATAGGTTGGTCTTCTCAAAATGTTCAATCAAATGTAAGTTTGGGTGCTACAAATCTATTTTATTGTAATAGTGCTACAGAAAGAACTTCACTTATCAATAATCATGGATGGACTATTAATGAGGATACTGAAGATTGTTCCCTAACTCCATTCATTACAACATGGAAAACAGATAACACTGGTGTTTCGAATTCATCATCTATCACTATTCCTACAAGTATAAATTACACCTATTCTTATGATGTAGATTGGAATAATGATGGTGTTTTTGATGAATTTGGATTAACGGGAAATGCCACTCACGACTACGGAACGCCTGGTACATATCAAGTCGCTATAAAGGGAACTTTCCCTACTATTAAATTTAATGGAGGAGGAGATAAGAAGAAAATTATTTCTATCGATCAATGGGGAAGTAATGAATGGCAATCTATGGAAGGTGCATTTAGAGGTGCTACCAATCTGATGTATAATGCAACAGATGTTCCCGAACTCAATAGTGTTACCACTATGTCATACATGTTTTATAATGCTACTTTAATGGATGGGAATTTTGAACATTGGAATATTTCTAATATCACTGATATGACAAACATGTTAAGTGGTTCAGGAATGTCTACATCCAATTATGATCATACAATTATTGGTTGGGAAAGTCGATCTGTTCAAGCCAATGTTTCTTTAGGTGCTACAGGTTTGGATTACTGTTCGTGTGCCTCTAAGAGAAATTCCCTAATCTCAAATAGTTCTTGGAATATTACAGGAGATAATGAAAATTGTGCTTTGACTACATTCATCACTTCTTGGAAAACAGACAATATAGGTGTATCCAACTCCACTTCGGTTATCATCCCAGCCTATTCTAATCCTAATTTTACCTTCTACCCTTATTCTTATGATGTAGATTGGAATAATGATGGAATATTTGATGAGTTTGGGCTAACTGGAGATGCTACCCATGATTATGGAACACCTGGTACATATCAAATAGCTATCAGGGGAACTTTTCCTGCTATCTATTTGAATAATAGTGGAGATAAAGAAAAACTAGTATCCATTGATCAATGGGGAGGAAATTCATGGAAAACAATGGTAAATGCCTTTCATGGAGCTACTAATATGATCTATAATGCGACTGACATCCCCGATTTAAGTCAAGTTACCACCACATCAAATATGTTCAATAATGCTGACTCTTTCAATGCCGATTTAAGTACATGGGATGTATCCAGTGTTCGCAGTATGGCATCTATGTTTTATGAGGCTGATATTTTTAATGGAAATGTCAGTACTTGGGATGTGTCCAATGTTTACAATATGTATAACATGTTTAATGGTGCTGTTTCTTTTAATAGAAACATTAGTACTTGGGATGTATCCAATGTAACCAATATGTATGGTATGTTTTATGGAGCCAGTTCATTTAATGGAAATATAAGTTCTTGGGATGTATCCAAGGTAACTAGTATGGCATATATGTTTAGGGAAGCAACTTCTTTCAACGGTGATTTGAGTAATTGGAATGTGAGTAATGTAACCAATTTAGACTTTATGTTTTATCTCGCAAGTGCCTTCAATAGTGATTTAAGTAATTGGAATGTGTCTAATGTAACGTCTATGTATGCCACATTTGGAGAAACTAATAATTTCAATAGTGATTTAAGTAATTGGGATGTTTCTAGTGTCACCAATATGTATGCTACTTTTTATTTGGCAACCAATTTCAATAGCGACTTAAGTAACTGGAATGTATCCAATGTTACAGATATGGACTTCATGTTTTATCTCTCAAATGTTTTTAATTCAGATTTGAGTAATTGGGATGTGAGCAATGTTACTACCATGTATGCCATGTTTACTGATGCCCCTAATTTTAATAGTGATTTGAGCAATTGGAATGTGTCCAACGTAACTAATATGGATTTCATGTTTTCTAATGCCAATTCATTTGATAGTGATTTGGGTAACTGGAATATTTCCAATGTAACTTCTATGGTTGCTATGTTGAATAATTCAGGACTATCTACCTCTAATTATGATCGAACATTAATTGGTTGGGGTGCTCAAACAGTTCAATCCAATGTTAATTTAGGAGCAACCGGATTAGATTATTGTACTTCTTACTATTTAAGGTATGATTTAATTAATAATATGGGTTGGAATATTACTGGAGACGCCTTTAATTGTCAAGAATCTGTGCCATTCATTACCACTTGGAAAACCGACAACCCTGGTACAAGTAATTCAACATCGATCACTATTCCAACTTCAGGTACTGGCTATTTTTATGATGTAGATTGGAATAATGATGGCATCTATGACCAATTCAATCTTACAGGCTCTATTACACATGATTTTGGAGCACCAGGAACATATACAATAGCCATTCGAGGATTATTCCCTAGAATTTACCTTCTTGCAAATGGAGATGAAGATAAATGTATTAGTGTAGATCAATGGGGAGATATAGCATGGACAGACATGGGTGGTGCTTTTGCTGGAAGCTCTACAGTACAATTTCATGCTACAGATCAACCCATACTACATAATGTAACAAGCATGTCTGGTATGTTTTCTGGAGCTACTAACTTCAATAGCCCTCTAAATCATTGGGATGTCTCCAATGTCACTAATTTTACATATATGTTTTTCAATGCAGAAGCATTCAATCAAAATATTAATGATTGGGATATGACAAGTGCTGAAAACATATCTTTTATGCTTGATGGGTGTATCTCTTTTAATCAACCCCTTAATAATTGGAACACTTCAAATATAACAGATATGACTGGTATGTTTTATCGGGCATTTGCTTTTGATCAACCCTTAAATAATTGGGATGTTTCTAATGTCTCTTTAATAAGTGGAATTTTCAGAGATGCCACATCCTTCAACCAACCTCTAGATACTTGGGATGTCTCTAATGTAACTGATATGTCCATTATATTTTGGGGAGCAACATCATTTGACCAATATTTGGGTAATTGGGATATTTCTAATGCCCAAACAATGAGTGCAATGTTAGAAAATTCTGGTTTATCTATAACTAATTATGATAACACCCTAATCAGTTGGTCTTCTCAAAATGTCCAACCCAATGTAAACACAGAAAGAATGGATTTAATCAATACTCATGGATGGAATATTGGAGGAGATGAGAATAGGTGCTCAATGGTTTATGTCGATCACACAGCAACAGGTAATAATGATGGTTCTTCTTGGATAAATGCTTTTACAGATCTTCAGGATGCCCTTATCTTAGGAGAGAGAGTTGTGATACATATAGCTGAAGGTGTATATAAACCTACTCAAGGAACTCAAAGGGGAATATCTTTTGATACTCCTAGTTATGTTACCTTACAAGGAGGATATCCCAATGGGGGAGGAGAAAGAGATCCCAACAACAACATTACCATCCTTTCTGGTGAAATTGATGGTGTGGCAGGTTATGATGGGAATTCTTACCATGTAGTAAAGGTTATCAATCAAACAGATGTTATCTTGGAAGATATACACATTAAAGATGGCAGTGCTGATGATGCTACATCTTTTGGAAGAGCCAGAGGAGGTGGAATTTATTGTAATGGCTCTGATCTAAGACTCAATAATGTAACAGTACGTAGAAACAAAGCCATTTATGGTGGGGGGTTATTTGCTACCCTATCTCCTCTTGTTTCTATTTATGAGTCTGAATTCAAACTGAATCAAGCAGATTATGGAAGTGCATTATACCACAGTAATCAGACAAACATGTATATCCAACGTTCTAGGATTATAGATAATAATTCTTTAGTTCGTTGTGCCATAGAAGTCAATAATTCTTTATATACCAATATTGATAATTCTGTTATTGCCAATAATGCTTCTACCAATGCTAATGCTATTGGATTTATTGCTACCAATCGAGATCAAAGTTGTGATATTTATAACTCAACTATTTTGGGTGAAACAAAAGATAAATACCTATTTACATTTCAAATCGGTTTTGGAGATCAATTGGATGTGAATGTTTACAATTCTATTGTGGCTCACCAAGACCTATCTTTTGTTAAAAATGTCAAAGCTTTTAATAATGGTGTTTTGAACTTTACTCATTATAATTGTTATTTCCAAGGCTCATCCATTATTGGGAATGGAACAGATAATTTGTTCTCAGATATAGATGGAGATCTGATGTTAAATTCTGATTATTCTGTCCATGAATGTTCTCCTGTTGTTGATGTCGGAAACGATACTTTCTTGTATAGTAATTTTGATATTGATGGTTACCCTAGGTATCTATTTTCAAATCCTGGATTAGATATTGGAGCCTATGAAGCTCAAATAGAATGTACAATACCAAAAGAATTGAACAAAGAACCTTCTGATGACTCTAAATTAGAATCCAATACTCCTTCTTTCACCCTTTACCCCAATCCCACCCAAAAACAGTTGAATATCAAAACCGAATTAACTGAATTCCAAGTTGTAGTTTCTGATATTTTGGGCAAACAAGTCGCAACATTCCAAAATTTGAACACCTTGGATTTATCTGATATTCCAGAAGGAGCATATATTCTCTCTTTGTATAATGAAGGGTGTTTCATTAAAAGCGAGAAATTCATCAAACAATGATTATTTAATCATTTTTAAACAAGTTTAATAAAAAAGGGCATCTGAATGGAAGATGCCCTTTTTTATTTGTAATCTTTGAAGTATAAAACATATTCAAATGAAAGAAAATCTATTATTACTGCATGGTGCTTTGGGAAACAAACAGCAATTCAAATCATTAAAAGATGAATTGAGCAAAACATATAAGGTATATGATTTGAATTTTGAAGGACATGGGGATAATGTTAGTACAAAAGAATTTTCGATGGATTTATTTACTAACAATGTCATCGATTTTTTAAATGTTCAATCTATAGATACCATAAATATATTTGGATATAGTATGGGTGGATATGTTGCTTTGAATATGGCCCTAAAACATCCGAATAAAGTTTCTAAAATTTACACTTTGGGAACAAAATTCAATTGGGATATGGCATCTGCTGAAAAGGAAGTTAGCATGTTGAATCCAAATATCATACAGGAGAAAGTACCGTTTTTTGCTGAAAAATTAAAAACGGCTCATGCTCCCCAAGACTGGAAAGAAGTCATGAATAAGACCGCCCGAATGATGATAAATATGGCCAAAGGTGCCAAATTATTAGACTCTGATTTCAAACAAATACCCCACCCTATTGTCATTGGAATCGGAACCTTGGATAAGATGGTTTCTCTTGAAGAATCCGAACATGTCTCTAATTTGCTTCCCCAAGCAAAATTGGTACAACTGAAAGGAGGCAAGCATCCTATTGATAAAGTTGATGTGGGTTTGTTAGTTGAATTTATTGTATCCAATTAAGGTTTTCTCATTCCTTAATTCAAAGCGTTAGGCGTTACTTTATGTTATGTAACGTTACACTAACGTAAAATAACGTTAGTAACAGTTATCCTATCTTTGCATTTGCATTAATCTGATTGAGAATTGAAACCACTTTGGTAATCTTAAGTGCTTGGGCAAAAGGAAAAATAAAATTTTAGACGTATTTATAGATTTTAAAATGGTTCCCCTCCCCTATTATTAAAAATTGCAAATTTTAAAATTCAGATTGGGAATTTTCATAAGTACAGTTTCTTTTTCTCTCATCTTTTGCCAAAAAAAATATAAATTATGAAAAAGACAACGTATTTCATTTTGATGATTTTATTCTTGGGCCTACATTCAAAAGCTTATTCCCAAACAGAAGAAAATCCGACCATCAGAACCATAAATTTATATGTTGAAGGAGGAACCTTATTTTTTAACAATAATTTCTCTATGAACTTTGAATATCCCATTAAAAGTTTTCCATCTGAAAAAATCCACTTCTATGGTCGAGGGGGGGGTGGGTGTATATCACGAATCCTTTCTCTTTGGCCCTAAAAAAGATTATGGAGCAGG
>JAHDDR010000242.1 GCA_020629255.1 Saprospiraceae bacterium
AAAAGGACCAAAAAATCAAGGCTGTGACCATTTTTTTACGATCCGGAAACTTGAAAATGCTAAAAAATATAAACTCGCTTTTTTTTGACTTTTCTGCCTTCGACAACAGAAACTACCTGACAATTCCTTCCACTCAAATATCCTACCTGCTCAGACATATATTTTTTTATACGCATTTTCTTCGCTTCCTTCTCTAAAATGGTCAAGGCCGAACCGAATTTTCAAAAGGTATATTTGGCTTTTTGTTTTGGAATATTAATCCAGGAGATTTATATCTTTTGTTCGACCATTTTTTTCGACTCGGATCCATCCTTTTTTATATTGGTATGGGATGGAGTCGGTTTTTATGAAATTTATTTTATCGTATTCGCAGGGCAGTATTGTTTTACAAATATGATTTTGCCAGCTGACGATTCCATATTTTTCGTTTTTCTTTACAAAAATTAAATAGTCGTATTCTTTTTGATATAAATATCCGCAGTAATTGATATGGTCATATTCATAACGCAATAACAACTGTTCGGTTACAGGATCCCATATCCCCCATTTTCCTTTTCTTTTGATTTTTAATATTGACAAATCTTCTCCAATAAGATCGACGGACTCGGCATTAGAGAAATTAAACATCTCCCGTGTTTCATATTTATAGGTTGCCTTAATACTTCTTTTGTCTATTAAATGGATAAATAATTTTTGGGTGTAATAACTGTCATAAAAATCGGTAGTCGATGGCTTTTCTCCAAGTACGATTAATCTGTTTTTTTTGTCTTTAAAAGCGAGAAAACAGTTGGGTTTATGTATGACATAATCGTACTCGACGGGAATAACGACATTTCCTAATGAATCAATTACTCCTTGTTGTTCTCTTTCGTAAATATTGTAATAACCGTCTGATTGTCCTTGCTCGTAATAATGATTCCAACGATCGGATATATGATATTTTTTATTGACGAAATCTACTGGCTCTAAGTTGGAGGCAAGGTACCGAATATCGGTACTGTCTTGGTTAAATGTTTTGACAATTTCTCCTTGGGTATTCCTGAAGTAATATGTATTAATGGATTTTCCGCCGTAAGGCGGAACATATCCTTTATCTACATATTGCGCCATATGAAATTCATAGCCTGAGCGGTAATCGACTTCTATCATCTGTAAGCCATTTCGGAAGGGATAATAGAAAACAGAAATACCGGGCTTTTCTCCTATTCCATTCGGAAGTAAAGGAGGCGGCAATTGTGCGGTAGCGACTTGGGTCATCAGCATCAGGAGCCCGAGGAGTAATTTATTCATGGTAATATCTATTGGAAGCGTACTTCCGATAGATGATTTTGTGGGATGGTTTGGTGTGAGGGTAAGGGGAAGGAAGGCACTTATATCAAAAAAGCAAGGATTCGATACGTTCTTTTGTCCTAGGATCAGATGGTCTAGTCGCATAACGATCTATAAAGTTGCCTTTATCGTCAATCAATATGTATGTCGGATATCCTTTTTGTTTAATTTGATTGAAAAATTCTCGTTCATTCGTCCTATCCGCAAATAACTGAGTACCGCCTAATTCTCGATTCTCCACCATTTTCTCCCACTTGGATTTATCATCGTCCACACAAATGGAAACAAATGCTATCGGCTGATTTTCGAAGGTTGATTTTAATGTTTTTTTGAAGGGAAATTCTTGAATACATGGTTTGCACCATGTCGCCCAAATATCCAAGTAGACGAGCTTCCCTTTAAAATCTTTTAAAGACACTTGTTTATTTTCAATACTTGAAAAACTGAAGTCAGGAACGGGTTTTCCCGGTGTCAATGGATTCAGGGCAGTATAATCGTTTTTTAATTCATCCAAAAAAGATGTATCCCTAACCATTGATTTGGCTAACTGATAATAAGCATCTAAGCTATCAGTTTTTGGCAGGTATCTTTTGGCATATAATTTCGCCAACCATTCTTGAATTTTTATATTCTCTATTTTTTCACTGAGTACTTGAAGGTCTTTCAAATAAACATCTTCTCCATTCTGTTTGGCGACATCACGATCGAATTGATTTCGTAAATATCTTGTCAAGATATTTTTGAAAAACGGGATATTTATATAAACTTCATTTTGCAAATCAATTCCTTTCAAAACATCCGGAAATTCGTCTGAAACCTTATATGTTATATTTCCAGAAAAAAAGCGTTTGCTATTTTCATAATTCGCAATTTTATATGCTCGATTTATCTCAAGAGCCACCCTTTCATATTCTTTAAAATCGGATGACATTTTATACTGAAACGAATCAAACAAATCTATTTTCTTCTCATGCAAAGAATCAACTATTTTTAAAAAATCAAGTTCATCAAAAAGCACTAATTGTTCAATTGGAAAATCATTATTAAAGTCATCTTCTAATTTCATAATTTCACCTAAACAAATATGATCTTGCGAAAGCCTACCTCCTTCCTTCGGCACTTCATCACCTAATTCAAAGTGTAATTTTGTCCCAGGTTTCATAAAAACCCGATGCCGATTCCTTCCATACTTAAAATGGTAAAAACCAGTAACAATATCAAGCGTATCGCTAAACACACCTTGTTTATCTATACTTATACGGGCAATTTCTTGATACGCGGCATCAAGTAATACCAATCGGTCTGTCTGATTAGACACTTTACCTGAAATGATTGTCAGGTTATCAAAACCGGATTGACCAGGAGTGCAGGAAAACAACAAAAACACCAATAAAAACAAGTAATATAACTTCATATTTGACACAATATTCATTTTTTCAATTTTTCAGAAACATTTGCTTCGAACCATTCTTTTTCGGGCACGTCCAGGAAGTCCATTTTTTTCCGTTGGATATACTCGAATAAATCGTACACTCGTTCATCCATATATTCCAATAAAAAAATCCAGATATGAACCAATTCGGGCTTTGTACCTCCTAGATATATCGTATTGGTTTTCCTTTTCTTTTTCAGAATGGCTTCTACTCTTTTAATGACCAAATCCACAATGGTTTCGTCTCCGACCGAACAAAGGATTAATGATACACGGGGTTTGACATCTTTGTTTCGTATATGTTTAAAGAAGTCTATAAAAAATGGCAACTCGTCCTTTCCTCCTATTTCCTTTATTGCAATAAGAGCGGTATTTATCGTGAATGCCCTAGAATTTGTTTCGGCGATTACTTTCAGGCTTTCCAGTGATTTTTCAGAACCATGGTTGCACAATACTTGGCATAATCCATTCAGTTCATGGGGCTTTTTTTTATTCAATTCGATTTGCCTTAAACACAGTTCTTCTATTTTAGTGGAGAAGGACGCATCCCATCTACTGAGAATCCCCAATGCTCCTTGTTTTATTGGCCAATGTTTGTGTTCCGCTAATTCGAATATGAATTCTTTTTCCGTTTGAACTTGAAGTCGATGATTGTTCAACGAATCCATAATGACATCCTTGATCCAACGTACTTTTTCCTTCTTCAATTTATTCAATAAATAATCGGCTATGGAATGGTCTTCGACCTTGGCGGCCAGATGGGTTAAAATACGAATGACATCAATACGCCGTTCTGTTTTTTTCTCCTTCTCCAGTTTATTTTTTAGTATGGGGATATATTCGGGATCATCGAGTTGTTTGGCTTCCTTTCGGGCTTCCCAAGACACCGTCAAATCGGATTGATATTTTACGCCGGGTGGCAATGACAAACCAGGGCGTAGACTTTCATCCGCCAAGCGATCGAATAAGTCGTTTATGTATTCTTCTTTATTCATTTTGTAGGACCGTATAATTGGATTACATGTTTCAAGTACACTGCAAACTAAATAATATTAAATTTTGAAAACATCTTTTGTCCTGACTCCGCTTCGCATCCTCGCCATGATAGCTACGGCTATCAGGCTCCGGGTGCTCATTGATTCATGACAAAATCTTGTTCCCAATTC
>JAHDDR010000054.1 GCA_020629255.1 Saprospiraceae bacterium
AATATGACTATCAGCAAAAAATGAAACTTCTTCAATGAAAAAAATCCTAAATTTTTAAAAACGTCTTTATTACTTGTCCAAAACAAAAGTGCATTTGTAAAACCATACAATTTACCTTCGGTTGGACAATAACCCCGAGGCAAGCCTTGGAGAATTCTTTAGATTAAAAGGGCACATTCTCCAAGCTTAACGCTTCCACAACACAACCCCTTCCAAAAAGTCTGTATCTTTCCACCCTCAAACTAAAATTAAATAGAATATGAAGACCATTTATGTACTCCTCATTTTTCTTATGGCAACCTTCCAAATTCAAGCACAAATAGAAGAAGGTTCTAGATCCATGAGCCAAGGTTCCAATAACTCATTAAGTATTGATATTCCGAATGCCAATGCCAAATTGGCTCGTAAAGTATGGAAAGATTACTTGAAAAAAAGAACCAAAAGCGGTAAAACAAAATACGTCAAAAAAATCAAGGAAACATTTACAGATGATGCAGAATATGCAGCATTGGGTGGTTCGAATACCATCGACATTTATGCCAAATTCACCGACTTGGGCGAAAATGTAAACGTTGTACTTTGGTTCGATTTGGGCGGAGCCTACCTCAATTCCGAAATGCACGGAGAGAAATACATAGAAGGCGAAAAATTCTTGATGAAGTTTGCTTTAGAAGTAGCCGTTGCCAAGACGGAAATAGAATTGAAAGAAGAGGAAAAAAGGCAGAAATCTCTAGAGAAAAAATTATCCAACTTGAAAAAGGATCGGGAAGGATATTTGCAAGATATTGAAGAAGCCAAAGAAAAAATTCGAAAAGCAGAAGCCAATATCGAACAGAATGTTGTGGATCAAGAAACAACCGTCGAGGAAATTGCTACGCAAAAAGGAGTGGTAGAACAAGTAAAAAAACGCTTGGATGAACTAAAAGAATAATTTTTTGATTCTAGTAATAAGTCCTAAGAAGCATATTTAAATTTAACACTTTGGGCTAAAACGCACTTATTTTGATTATTCTTCGTTTCAAAAATACTCATTTAGCTAAGGCTAAACTCCGTTTTTTGTGCCTCGTCTAATCAAAATAATTACTGTTTCTATCTCCAAAAGCCAATTTTAAACATGCTCTTAATTGGTAAAGATGTTACCTTTGCCATCCAAGCGGAACAAATTTTGATTTGTTCCGCTTGTTTTAAAATCAATATAGAGACTCTCATTATGGCACAAGAAATATTCGATAAGGTTAATAACATTCTAACTGAAATCAAAAATGCACAACCATCAGGTGCAGAAGAATTGGAACAATTCCGAATCAAATATTTAGGAGCAAAAAATATTTTGAAACCCTTGTTTGGTGAAATCCGTAATATTCCGAATGAACGGAAAAAAGAATTCGGACAATTGGTCAATTCCGTCAAACAAACAGCCGAAGCCCGTTGGGAAGCATTAAAAAACCAAGCAGCAGATGCAGAAGAATCTGCCGAAGCGAACCAGTTGGATGTAACCGCTCCGGGCGAACCGTTGGACATCGGTTCCAGACACCCCGTTTCTATTGTCATGAATCGAATTGTCGAAACCTTCAGCCGTATTGGATTTACAGTAGCACAGGATCGAGAAATCGAAGATGATTGGCACAATTTCACCGCCTTAAACACGCCAGAGGATCACCCGGCGAGGGACATGCAGGACACCTACTATTTATTGCATGATACTGAAAAGTTATTGAGGACTCACACCTCTTCCGTTCAGATTCGGACGATGGAACAACAAAAGCCACCTATCAGAGCCATCTTTCCAGGGCGGGTTTATCGAAATGAAACCATTTCGGCAAGGGCACACTGCCAATTCCACCAAGTAGAAGGTTTGTATATTGATGAAAATGTTTCTTTTGCCGACTTGAAGCAAACCATTGAATATTTTGCTAAAGAAATGTTCGGGCACAATACGAAAATTAGACTTCGCCCTTCCTTTTTCCCCTTTACAGAGCCAAGCGCCGAAGTGGATATTTCATGTTTCATTTGTGGTGGCGATGGTTGTAATGTGTGCAAATACACCTCTTGGGTAGAAATCGGAGGATGCGGAATGGTCGATCCCAATGTATTGGAAAATTGCGGTATCGATGCCCAAAAATATACAGGCTTCGCCTTCGGAATGGGAGTGGAAAGAATTGCCATGCTAAAATATAGAATCAATGACATCCGATTATTATTCGAAAACGATGTGCGATTCCTAAAACAATTTACATCCGCCCTATAAGGCGATAGAGAAATCATCTTTATCATTGAGGAAGGGAAGCGATTTTCGCACGTTTTCCAAAGCACTATATTCTAATGTTGCACTGAGAATCGCTTCCTTATCCGTTACTTCTTTTTCTAACCGCCCCATCGGATTTATCACACTCGTATCACCGGAATATTCAAAGCCATTTCCATCTGCTCCAACAATATTAATGCCTAGTACATAACATTGATTTTCGATAGCTCTCGCCCGAAGCAAATGCCGCCAGGCATATCTCCGCTTAGTTGGAAAATTCGCCGTATAGAGGAGTACATCATAATTTTCGACGTTCCTTGCCCAAACCGGGAAACGCAAATCGTAACAAATCAAAGGGCAAATTTTCCATCCCTTACATTCGACAATCAATTTTTTATCTCCAGCGGTGAAGGCTTCATCTTCTTTCGCCAAGGAAAATAAATGTCTCTTATCATAATACTCAAAAGAGCCGTCAGGTCGCATCCAAATTAAACGATTGTAATATTTTCCTTCTTCTTCAATAATGAGACTACCCGTTAGGGTGATGTTTTTTTCTTGGGATATCTCCCTCATCCACCCGATGGATGAGCCTTCCATTTTCTCCGCTAATTTCGAAGGATTCATAGAAAATCCGGTCGTAAACATTTCCGGCAGAACCACCAAATCAACAGGTTTTTTCAGTGCCTCTAATTTACGGGATAAAATGTCTCTATTCTCCTTATGGTTCTCCCAAACCAAACGTGTCTGTACTAATCGGATATGTAAATCTTCCATTCAATTATTTTTGATGGTCTCGAATCAACACGAAAATTACAAGATTACAAGCAAGAAATAAAGCGTCTCGATGATTTGTAATAATACTTTATCTTTCTTATTTACAACAAAGGCTAAAAAACGTACATTTGCACTACCTTTTCAAGTTGCACAACAACTTGATGAATCCATAGTCAGATTGTTCATCAACTAAATGCTATCCAACTATGGACATTGCGATTTTTTTCGCAATTTAGATTACTAATAAAATCATCAACCAGCAATGAGTATAGTAGAAATGCGGGTACCTACCATTGGCGAATCCATATCGGAAGTAACATTGTCCCAATGGTTAAAAGAAAATGGTTCCTATGTAGAAATGGATGAATCCATTTGTGAATTCGAATCGGATAAGGCCACTCTCGAATTTCCAGCAGAAGCAGCCGGAAAATTAATTTGGGTCGCCGAAGAAGATCAAGATTTGGAAATCGGAGCTTTGGTCGCTAAGATAGATACTTCGGCAGCAAAAGGAAATGGAGCAGCTCCTAAGCAAGAAGCGCCGGCTCCTAAAGAAGAAAAAAAGGTAGAGGCTGCCGCTCCTCAAACACAGACAGAAAATTACGCAACAGGTCATCCTTCTCCCGCCGCCGCGAAACTGATGGCAGAAAATAATCTTTCCGCTTCAGATATCAAAGGAACCGGAAAAGATGGTCGCATCACCAAAGAGGATGTACTAAAGGCAATTGAAAATAAAAAGGCTGCACCTGTTGAAAAATCTGCACCTAAAGCAGATGATAATAAAACTGCAGCTGCTCCATCCTTAGAATCATTTAGTAGGAATGTCCATCGCAAAAAAATGAGCCGCATGCGTAGAACCATCGCCAAGCGTTTGGTTTCTGCAAAAAATGGTACGGCGATGCTGACGACATTCAACGAAGTGGATTTGACTGAAATCATGGCACTTCGTAAAAAATACCAAGAACGATTCGTAGAAAAATATGGCATCAAATTAGGGTTCATGTCTTTGTTTACCAAAGCTTGTGCTAAGGTATTGATGGAAATGCCGGATGTGAACGCTCAAATTGATAGTGAAAAAAATGAAATCATTTATCATGATTTCGCGGATATTTCGATTGCAATTTCGACGCCCAATGGCTTGGTGGTACCTCCGGTACACAATGCGGAATCTTTGAAATTCCACGAAATAGAACTGAAGATTAAGGAATTGGCCGGAAAGGCAAGAAACGGAAACTTGACCTTAGAAGAAATGAAGGGAGGAACCTTCACCATTACCAATGGAGGTGTGTTCGGTTCCATGATGAGCACACCGATCATCAATGAACCACAATCGGCGATATTGGGCATGCACACCATCCAACAAAGACCGATGGCTGTAGATGGCGAAGTAAAAATCCGTCCGATGATGTATTTGGCATTATCCTATGATCATAGAATTATTGATGGTAGTACTTCTGTTACTTTCTTGGTGAACGTGAAGAAATTGTTGGAGGATCCGGTTACGTTGTTATTGGATGTCTGATAAATCATCCAGAGCATAAATATAAGTTCGTCCCGAATTTTCAAAAAATGAAAATTCGGGATTTTTTATCGCCATGATTGATTTCTGAAGAGAATTATGATTTTTGGGAGGAAAGGAAAATAGTAAAATAACATAATCTAGACAGCCTTTTCTGATTTAACCCCTGCTTTTTTCAAGCAGATTCTTCTTTTTCTTTTTTCTTACGTTGTCTTTTTCGGAACGCATTGACTTTATAATTCCGAATGGCTGCAATGGTAGTAGAAACAATTACCAAAGACAACATTACTATTGACATAATTTTCATATCCAACTATTCTTCTAAAACCGTTCCGGGAAATACCTTAATTGGGGAACCTTCTGCAATCATAATATTATACGGGATTTGTTGGTTCAAAAAAGACCATTTATCTCCATACAGAACACCAAAATCCACTTTGAGTTCGAATCGTTTGGATAAAGGATAAATTTTCCAGAAAGGATGCTCCACTCGATATACCATTAACTGACCTTTATGGTTTGTCCCAAAGCCCCATTCATGCTCCTTGAAAAAATGTTCTGTAGAGCCTTCTTCTGGTAAATGGCTTTCTGTTTTACAAGCAAACTTCCAAGAATGTTCCACTCCTCCAAATTGCAAACTATGCTTAATGATTTTCTCATCTCCTAAAATAGTTGCAGAAGATTTCATTTTTGTGGAAAGGTAAGGCTCGTTATAAATTTTTTGAGCCACCCAAGCAATCATGAATTTGGGCACAAACTCCCGAATAAAAACGACCCCTCTCCTTATTGTTTCACCTTTGTCTTTCCGTTTAACGTAGAAACGAAGGTTCACCTCCGGAAAATTGATGTGGAAAGGGATAGGGATACCCTTCACCCTCGTCTTCAGAAAATCGAAAGCGACAAAACTGAGGAACGCCTTTTCTTTGTATAGATCCAACTCTAAACCCTTGGGTAAATGCGGTTCTAACATAACAGGATCAACTGCATATGTTAGCAAAATAAGATGTCGCCATTCGGCGGTAAGAAAAGGCTTCATATCTTTAGGTTTTGAGATAAGGACAAATATAAACCTATCCCATCAAAACCAGCCATGTGAAGGAAACTCCTATTCCTTCACATAACAGATTTATGATTCCTTTTCTCTAGAAATGGAAAAAATATACCTAAAAGAAAAATTTTAATTCGCTGTACGGATTTTGTCCTTGATGGATTGGACGAGATTGGGAGAGACTTTTTTGCGTTGGAGACGAGTTTTAATAAATTCTCTAAAATTCTGTTCTTTTCCTAAAAGCTGAATGTATTGAGGGTTTTTTTGTATTTCGAGGAGCAGTTCTCTTTCCTCTTCTTTGCTTAATTCGCCATCTAAATATAGCGTTACTCTCTTACTCAGATCTTTAAATTTGCCTGTATTCCCCATGATTCAAAAATTTAGTTTCGCCTTTTTAAAAGCTTTGCCCGAGCCAACGTGGGGAGAATACTGATTCGTCACCCGGGCAATAAACCCCGAAACCATCTGTCATGGGAGCATTCGCCGTATCTGATGATACGACTGAGATGGTTTGAAATGGTGTAACGATATTAAAAAGCTGTATGAACATAAAATTATGTATTTGGCTTCAGTATTTCCTGTTGCTTCGTTGTTGCGAATAATTGCCCTTATGGACGAAAAGTTAAAAAAAATGTTTCTTCTATAAAAAAAAGCTCATGAGCCACAAGGACTCATGATGCCTATGTTATCATTATCATGTACGGTTATCTGAATAACCCAAAGATTCTGCATATTCCTTCAATTTCTCTTTCAACATATTCCGGGCTCTATGCAGTCTGGAACGTACCGTACCAATCGGCACATCCAAAATCTTTGAAATTTCGTCATATTTGAAACCTTCCACATCACAAAGTAGAATTACGGTACGGAAAGGAACATCCAAAGAGTTGATGGCATTGGTGATTTCATCTCCCATCATGCCTTGGAAAATCTCTTCCCTCAAATCCATGTAGCTGCTGAAATTGGTATCATTTTCTTCTGCGTGGAAATTGACAATTTCTTCGTAATCTACTTTGGTAGGCTGCTTGGTCTTTTTACGGTAGTTATTGATAAAACCATTCTTCAAAATCTTGAAGAGCCAAGCTTTTGCATTGGTTCCCACTTCATATCCTGCGATAAATCGGTAGGCTTTCAAATAAGTGTCTTGTACGAGATCATTAGCATCTGCCTCGTTGTACGTGAGGTGATATGCAAAGTTGTACAATGCATCGATTTGAGGCATCAATTCTTCCTCAAAAATCTTGTCCTTTATATTTTTTTCCATAGTTACCATAAAGATAGTGACTTTTGTGGGATTAAAAGGAATGTTGTTCTTGAGGGTTAGACCTCGTAAACCATGAAACCCTATCATTTTTAAGAAAGTTCCCTGCTTGTATTTTTTTTTAGAAAAAATGTGTTTTTACGCTAAATTTCCATCTATATACCCTTTTCGTAAGAATTTATACAAAATGATTGGGGCTTCATTCCTATACAATTCATCATTTAGATTAAATTTACGAACCCTAAACATAAAAATTACAAACCGTTCTCTTATGACTCGTTTATTTTTTACACTCACTTTTTTATTGGGGATATGTATTGTTCATGCCCAAAACACTTTTGTCTATTTCCATAATAATACCGAACTTGACTTTACCGTCACAACTTCGGGCAACCCTCCTCCCGACCCTGCAGACTGGGAAGGATACAATGGAAATATCGTTGGTTTGCAGCCACATCTACAATTAATGCGTCTCTATCGGGATTGGGCAACGTCTGATTCCCCTTCGGGAACTTATTATGTTACCTCCTATTTGGATTTCCCAACGGGCGAAACCGTAGAAATAAAATTCGAGTATGATGTGGAAGAGTATGACTTTTTTGATAACCCTTTTCCTTCTATTACATTTAAGCATACAGCAAGTGGTCCGGGCTTTTCCCATCCTTGGCGGGACGACAGAACCATCTATGATCAACCCTTTACTGTAAATGGCGAAAATTATTTTTTGAGGTATCAATCTTATTCTACCGTTCCGGATGGAGGTACATACGACGATGTTTTATTTTCTATCTATAAAGATGATGATACGCCTTATGCCGTCGATCCTGCGGATGCGACCAATCCGAATATCATTAATGTGATGTCCTATAATGTTTTTATGCGGCCTACCACATTATTTCCGGGCGACGATCAAGCAACAAGAGCAGATCATATTGCCGATTATGTGCCTGGTATGGATGCCATCATCCTACAAGAAGTTTTTGATAATACAACAAGACAAACGCTTTTAGATAATCTTGCAGCAGAATATCCTTACCAATCCCAAGTGGTGGATGAACCTTCTAATGCTTTGGAAGATGGTGGTGTCGTGATAGTCAGTAAATGGCCCATTGAGGTTGAAGGACAATATCTCTGGGGTGATGTATGCTTCGAAGATGATTGTTTATCTAACAAAGGTGTAAAATATGTCAAGATAGATAAGTTGGGTAAAAAATACCATCTGTTTGGCACGCACATGGATGCCTTTAATGAAGTGGATGATATCAATACAAGAAAGCAACAATTGGTAGATTGGAAAAATTATATTGATGCTCAGAATATCCCAAATGATGAGGCTATTTTAATGGGGGGTGATTATAATGTGGATAAATTTGCCAATAAGCTTGGAGAGTACGATAGCCTTTTTGGAGACTTTGCTGCAGAATTACCCATTTACACCGGTTTTTATAGCACTTGGGACCCTACATTTAATCTTTATAACATGGGCGAGCCCTATGACCCGGAATTTCTGGACTTTGTCTTTTCGCAAGGAGAGCATCTTCAAGCATCATACAAGGAAAATAATTCTTTGATTATGCGTTCCAACCATATTGATATGTGGCGAATTTTCGATTTATCAGATCATTATGCCATTTGGGGAAGGTTCGAATTTCCGGAGCCAACACCTGCCGGGCCAATACCTATAAAGTACACCTCTTTAGATAATCCCTTGCATCCGAGTTGGAACTTACCATCAGGCAAACCTAAAGGAGTAACAATTGGATTGAAAGAAAATGCATCTGAATCATTTGCATTTACTCCTTCACATGTAATTTACCCGAATCCATCCAACGGTAATAACATCCGATTGGATTATACAACGGATATTGTTGGAAGTATTTCGGGAACGATCCAAAATATCTCAGGTCAGGTCATTCATTCTATGGACATCGAAGTAGCAGCTGGGAAAAACACAATACAATTGCCTTCGGAATCGTGGCCATCGGGCATGTATATCTTAAAAATGAAGGATAATCAAGGGAATTATCAATTCCAAGAAAAAATAGTGATTGAAAAATAACAGTTAAGTACGAGGACAAATTAAATCAACACTCTTCTTGTCCTCGTACTTATTTTTATTCATATTCTTTCAGCAGCTTGTCGATATCTTTAAGCATCCTTTCTGCTTCTTCCCTTTCTGTTCCTCTTGCCATTGACCGAAGATGCCCTTTTTTATCTACTAACAAAAGATAACCAGAATGGTCGATTCCGCCCGGAGCACTTGGATCTTCTTTAGCGGAGCTATTATAATCTTCTGCTATTCGTTCTATGTCTCTCATTTCCCCCGTTACCAAATGCCATTTTTCGGTTTTGATTTCTAATTTCTTAGCATATTCTTTTAAAGCAGGAACCGTATCATATTTTGTATCTACACTGTGTGATAAGAATAAAACATCATCATTATCTATCAACTCATTGTACATGTACTTCATATTAGATTTTACTTTGGGGCAAATAGTAGGGCAATGTATAAAGAAAAAATCCGCTACATATATCTTATCCTTAAAAGTGGCATTCGTTACCATTTGACTATCCTGGTTCATGAAGGCAAAGGGTCGGATGGTGTGTTCTATGGGCTCTCCTGTTTTCCTGTCCAATTTAGGTATAATCGGAAGGGGAGTATTTTTGTCGGTATTCTCCCTATTTTTACCATCATTAAAACATCCTATAAAAAATATGGTTGCTCCTATTAACAGGATTGTCAATTTTGTGAACTTCTCAAATTTCATTTTGCCATTTTTATTCAAACGAATGATTTAACAATGCAAAAATAAGATAGATAAGAAACTTAAACTCAATTCTAATTTGACTATCCTATCTTAAATCGATTCTAAATTAGATTTTTGGAATGGAAACATATAAAAAGCGGCATCATGACTTTTGCCAAAATGCCGCTTAATAATTATTGGAGGGAATAATAATTATTTTTCAACTTTCGCCTTTTTAGGCTCTTCTTTTCCGTTTACTTCAGGAAGTTCTTCGCCTTTAATTCTCGATTTGATTTTTCTTTCTAGCTCTTCGGCTACTTCCGGATTATCCGAGATGAAATTTTTGGCAGCCTCGCGTCCTTGTGCAATTTTTACACCTCCGTAGCTATACCAAGCACCACTTTTCTTTACTACATCGTATTCTACACCCAAATCTATGATTTCTCCGGTTTTAGAAATTCCTTCGCCATACATGATATCGAATTCAGCAATTCTGAATGGAGGAGCCAATTTGTTTTTCACCACTTTTACTTTTACATGGTTTCCTACAACATTACCTTCTTTATCTTTAATGGCAGATCCTGAACGACGGATATCCAATCTTTGGGAAGCGTAGAATTTCAAGGCATTACCCCCTGTTGTTGTTTCTGGATTACCGAACATCACACCAATTTTTTCTCTCAATTGGTTGATGAAGATACAACAGGTATTATGTGCTCCAATTACAGCGGTCAATTTACGCATAGCTTGAGACATCAAACGAGCTTGTAACCCCATTTTTGAATCACCCATTTCTCCTTCCAATTCCGCTCTGGGTACTAATGCTGCTACAGAATCTATCACCAGAATATCTATGGCTCCTGAACGAATCAAGTGTTCTGCAATTTCGAGGGCTTGCTCCCCATAGCTGGGTTGAGCAATCAATAATTCATCTATATTTACACCCAAAGATTGGGCATAATCTCTATCAAAGGCATGCTCTGCATCAATAAATGCAGCGATACCACCTTTTTTCTGTGTTTCTGCTATGCCATGGATCGCCAAAGTTGTTTTACCTGAAGATTCTGGTCCATAGATTTCTACAACCCGGCCTCTTGCAAATCCATTGATTCCTAGAGCAACATCAAGGGTTAATGAACCAGTAGAGATGGCATCTGCTTCCACTACTTGCTTATCTCCTAATCTCATAACAGTACCCTTTCCGTAGGTTCTGTCTAATTTTTCAACAGTTAATTGAAGTGCTTTTAACTTTTGGTTTTGTTCTTTTGATTCCTTTGCCATTAACTTAAATTTTTCTTGAATATTAAAAAGCAAACAATTTGATCTTAAAGTAAAAATTTAAGGGTGTGTTTGCCCCATCACAACACAAATATAAAACATTTGATTTTAAAAATCAACAAAAAAGAAAGTTTTCGTACTATTTTTTGTTTAAAAATGTTTTAAAATTAAATTTATAAAACCTACATACTAACACAAATTATTGATAATCAGCATGTTATTTTTTATTCTCATTGTTGTTAGAAGGCGGTTTATTTTTAGTGTTTTTGTTTCTATTTCTATTTTCAGAACGTTTTCGACTTTGACTGGATGTATTTTTACCCTTAATTGGCGAAGATGGCTTCTGTTTGCTCCCTTGAGCTTTACTTTTTGTTTTAGAATTTTTCTTTGCTTCTGCCTTCTTGTCTGTTGCAGATTTCCTCTCGGTTCTTCCCTTGGACTTCGTTTTATCTCTATTCCTTCCTCCTCTACCTCTTCCCTTCCGTTTTCTACGTTTGTCGGCGGGTAATTCTATTTGACCGGTAACATCTGCAAAGCCCAAATCCGTATCTTCTTCAAATACTTCGTCATTAAGGGTAACTCCTTGTAATTCTTCGGGCTTCTGCCCTTTCTTATTCATCGCTAGAATTTCGCTGACCCGGTTCACATCTAGAGCAAATATTTTTCCACGGGTTGCCTTGTTGTTTTTATATATATAAAACATCAATCGTTTAAAAATATCCATTTTCATGAGCCTGGCTTCTCCGGCTTCTGTTTTTAAAATGTCGGCATGCTTAGGAAATTCTTTCAACACCTCCATGTATGTATCCAGCTCATAATTCAAACAACATTTCAAGCGTCCGCACTGCCCTGAAAGTTTAGATTGGTTAATGGCCAAATTCTGATATCTCGCCGCAGAGGTAGAAACAGATTTGAAATTCGTAAGCCAAGTCGAACAACATAGTTCACGCCCACATGCTCCCAAACCTCCAATGCGAGCCGATTCCTGACGGGCACCAATTTGCCTCATCTCAATCTTTACTCTAAATTCTTTGGCATAATGGCGGATCAACTCTCTGAAATCCACCCTGCCTTCTGCTGTATAATAAAAGGTAGCCTTCCTTTTGTCTCCTTGATATTCTACATCCCCAATTTTCATTTCTAAATCAAGCATCCGAGAAATGACACGAGCCTTTTCCATTGTTTTTTGCTCCATTCCTCGAGCTTCATGGAGTTTTTCCATATCTCTTTCATGGGCAATTCGGATAATTTTATGGAAAACGGTATTGTTCTTAACTTTTTTCTTTTTCAGTTGTAGTTTGACTAGCTCTCCGGTAAGAGATACTTTCCCTACGTCATACCCAGCACCTGATTCTACCACCACCCAATCATTCTTCATTGCTCCAATATGAGGAGGGTTGTGGAAAAAGAATTTCCTAGAACCATTCTTAAAGCTGATTTCTGCTAGATCAAAATCATCTGAAGAAGGTTGTTCTACTCCTGCCAACCAATCGAATGTATTTAAACGGTTACAACCTCCGGTTGAACACCCACCTTTGCTTCCGCAGCCTTTTGGACTTCCTTTTGTTCCACTGGAACATCCTGCACAACTCATTCTATTTGTATTTATGCCATTACCTTATTCCTTAGAATTTTATTCATTCGGACGGTAATGTCGGTCATTAAAATTTTAGGATTCGCATTCCTTGAAATATGGAATGCCGAATCGGTCAATATATCTGATATGGGGCTGATTTGCCCGTATTCTATTACTTTCGTTAAATTCTTAGCTGTTGTTAATTCCTTTTCGCTTAATCTTACTTCATTATTTCCAGTCATTTTCAAGACCATGTATTCCCGCATGAAATAAAGACCATAATCAAAAAAGTATTTTTGATTTTCCCGACCTAATTTGGCAAACTTATCCGACCATGCGACAATGTCTTGAGGTTTTCCCAAATAACAGATCCTAAGCCATGCCAAAAACATCAAGGCATTATCATTTTCGGATTCATCTACAAGTGTGAGTGCTTGGTTTAAATTGCCATTCGCCAAGTGGGCAATATTCCTTGCTTTTCCTTCATCCACACCTTTTTCTTGTAGTGCTCGTAAGATATTGTCATCCGATAAAGGCTTGAATTTGACGATTTGGCAACGGGACAGAATGGTATTTAATATTTCTTCCGAATTTTCAGCCACCAAAATAAACAAGGTATTTTCTGGCGGTTCTTCTATTAGTTTCAGCAAACGGTTTCCTTCTTTTTTCAAATATTCGGGTAACCAGATGATGAAAATTTTATATCGGCCCTCAAAGGTTTTCAAACTTGCCTTTTTAACGATGGCTCCACATTCATCTTTCGTGATATTTCCTTGCTTGTTTTCTGCTTTGATAAATTGGAGCCATTGCTGGACATTCAGGTATGGGTTTTCGGAAATCGCTTGTCGCCACTCGTTGGCAAACATTCCGCTTGTGGCTTTGCTACCTACTGTCGGATACGTGAAATGAATATCCGGATGGATTCTTTTGGAAGATTTGATACAATCGGGACAACTGCCGCAGGCTCCTTCTTCGTTCCTATTACCACACATTACATATTGGGAGAAAGCAAGAGCCATGGACAATGTTCCTACTCCTTCAGCACCTAAAAAGATTTGGGCATGGGGAATCCTATCTCCATCGACAATGGTACGAAGGTGCTGTTTTACTTCTTCTTGACCTATGATTGTATTAAAATCCACTCGACAATTTTAATCTATCGTCGAAAAACTGTCGTGTCATTGATTCACAAGATCCAAAATTTCTTCACTTGCGGGTTCTATTGCAGAAGGGAAAAATCCAAGGAGAATACCTTCTTCATCCAAAAGGTATTTACAGAAATTCCAAGAGACTTCGCTGTCTAAAACTCCATTTTTTTCCTTGGATACCAGCCATTGATATATAGGGTGGGGATGTTCCCCCTTAATACTTATTTTTTCTGTCAATGGAAAGGTAACTCCATATCTGACTGAACAAAAATGCTGAATATCTTGATGACTTCCGGGTTCTTGCCCACCGAAATCATTACAAGGCAATCCTATTATTACCAATTTATCATTGAAGGCTTCGTATAGCTCCTGCAATTGGGCATATTGAGCGGTGTACCCACACTCTGATGCCACATTCACCAAAAGAATTTTCTTTCCTTTGTATTCCTCAAATGAGAATTCCTTCCCTTCTATATTCTTTATCTTAAAGTGATGAATCGAACGCATTGACAATTTTTGACAATTCAATGTTGTAAAAGTACATATTTTGCAGTCAACAAATCAAGCATTTTAAAATATGAAAAAAATAATCTTATCAATTTCCCTAATTATTCTTGTTATCCTGTCTTTCTTTTCTTGTTCTGTGAAAGACTTTTCTTCCAATTCTGCCCCGATTTCCCACGACATTTGGGATGGTTTGCTTAAAAAACACGTTACGGAAGAAGGTTGGGTCAATTATAAGGGATTCATTGAAGACAAAGAGGCTTTTTATAATTATTTAAATCTTTTGAATGGGAATCATCCAAATAAGAGCAATTGGCCTAAAGAAGAACGCTTGGCTTATTGGATTAACGCCTATAATGCTTACACCGTGCAATTGATTGTTGAAAACTATCCTACTGCCAGCATCAAGGATATAAAAAAAGGGATTCCTTTTGTTAATTCTGTATGGGATATCAAATTTATCAAAATAGAAGAACGAACGTATGATTTGAACCAATTGGAACATGGTTTACTTCGTAAAAAATTTGATGAACCAAGAATACACTTTGCCATTAATTGTGCTTCATATTCTTGCCCAGTGCTTCGGGGAGAGGCTTATGTCGCTTCTAAAATAGAAACGCAGTTGGCAGAACAAGCTCGTTTATTCCTTGCCGATGAACGACGGAATAGAATTACTGCCGAGAAAGCTCAACTTTCAAAAATATTTTCTTGGTTTGGAAAGGATTTTACCAAGAAGACTTCAAAAATAGAATACATCAATCAGTATTCTCCTGTAAAAATTAATGCAGATGCAGAAATTTCCTATTTGGATTATGATTGGAATTTAAATGAACCGCAATAGTTTGATTCTAGGTAGCAAAAGACAGATCTTTTCGTTAAATTGGTGTAGGATTTAATTTAAGTTGCGTTGCAACTTGAGTCAATAGTAAATAGTTGGATAAACCATAGAATAATTAAGTCTAAGGGAACTCTATGGACTATTTGCTATCTAACTGTGGACGTTGCGGATTCATTCGCAACTTAGATTATTTATACAAACTAAGAATAGAAACGCAAGTGTAAATTTGGAAACCCATGTCGATCACCAATAACATACTCAGCATCTATCTCCGTTCCCGAATAAAACGAATCGAGCGGTACATGAGTGATCCGAGTGAGAGCCAAGATAGGTGGTTCTCGCAACTCATCCGACATGGAAGAAATACAACTTGGGGAAAGCTTCATGATTATAAAAACATTCGAAATATTCAGCAATTCCAAGAGAAGGTTCCGATTCAGGATTATGAATCTTTGTTCCCTTCCATTGAAAAAATGATGCTGGGAGAAAAAAATATTTTGTGGCCAGGTAAAATAAGATGGTTTTCCAAATCTTCTGGAACTACATCCAACAAAAGTAAATTTATTCCCGTTTCATGGGAACACCATAAAAGTTGTTTGATGAAAGGTTGTACGGACACCCTTTCTATTTTTTATGCCAACCATCCCAATGCCCAACTCTTCAAGGGCAAAGGAATTGTTATGGGGGGTGCTTGGGAATATTCCAAAGCTTGTCCAAAAACAAAACATGGTGACGTATCTGCCATTATGTTGAATAACATGCCTGCCATCGCCAAGTATTTTTATACTCCGGATATGAAAACGGCTCTTATGAAAGATTGGGAACCTAAAATCCGCCGGATGGCAGAAATTACATCCCAAGAAAATGTAACCAACTTGGGAGGTGTGCCGACTTGGACGATTGTACTTTTTAGAACCATTTTAGAATTGACAGACAAACAACATATGCTCGAGGTTTGGCCTAATTTGGAATTATATATTCATGGCGGTGTGAGTTTTACACCTTATAAAGAACAATTCAACTCTTTTTTTCCGAATGGACAAGTCGTTCTTCAAGAAATTTATAATGCATCTGAAGGTTATTTCTCTGTTCAGAATGAAGATGGCAAAGACGATATGCTCCTCCTACTGGATAATGGTGTATTTTATGAATTTGTACCTTCGGAGGAATGGGGGAAAGAACAGCCGAAGGCGGTTTCTTTGGAAGATATCGAAATAGGTGAAAATTATGCCATTGTCATTTCTACCAATTCTGGTTTATGGAGGTACATGCCGGGCGACACCGTAAAATTTACTTCCAAATATCCTTTCAAAATAAAAATAACCGGACGCACCAAACATTTCATCAATGCTTTTGGAGAAGAAGTGATGATTGAAAATACAGACAAGGCTTTGGCTCTTACTTGTCAGGAATTCGGAGCTTCTGTAGATGAATACACCGTAGCTCCCATTTATATTGAAGGTACGGGAAAGGGCGGACATGAATGGCTCATCGAATTTGAAACGCCTCCCAAAAAATTAGATTTATTTTCTGAAAAATTAGATCTTAATTTGCAGCAAGTCAATTCTGATTATGAAGCCAAAAGATTCAAAAACATGGCACTTGAACGATTGCAAATTCATTCGCTCCCTAAAGGCTCCTTTCATAAATGGTTGAAAGGAAAAGGAAAATATGGCGGACAGAACAAGGTTCCCCGATTGGCCAACCATCGTCAATATTTGGAAGAAATTCTGGAAGTGGTTACTTGAAAAATTTCCTACAAGTCCTAGATTTTTCCGAACAGAAAAAATTTTTATTTGTTTCTAAAAAATAAGGCTGTAATTTCGCCATTTGTCCTTCATATTATTTTAAATAAATCAGATGCCAAGAAAGAAGAAGACCGAGGTTGTTTTGGAAAAAGATTCTTTTCCTGAAAATAGTATTTTCATCAAGGGGGCGAAAGCCAATAATTTAAAGAATGTCGATTTATCCATTCCTAAAAATAAATTGGTGGTGGTGACGGGTGTATCCGGTTCTGGAAAATCTTCCATTACCATAGACACTTTGTTTGCTGAAGGGCAACGCAGATATGTAGAAAGCCTTTCGTCTTATGCTCGTCAGTTTTTAATGCGGATGAAAAAACCAGAGGTTGATTATATCAAAGGTATTTGCCCTGCTATTGCTATCGAGCAGAAAGTTTCTACATCGAATGCTCGTTCTACAGTGGGTACATTAACCGAGGTTTATGATTATTTAAAAATTCTTTTTGCCCGAATAGGAAAAACATTTTCGCCCATTTCTGGAAAAGAAGTCAAAAAACATCAGGTAACCGATGTTGTTGATTTTATTCTTTCGCAAAAGGAAGGAACAAAAATTCAAATTTTAATTCCTATTCAAAAAAAATATGATCGAACCATCCAAAAAGAATTGGACTTATTATTACAAAAAGGATACACTCGAATTTTTGATGGCAAAGAATTGAGACGCATCGAAGATATTTTGGAAGGCGATAAAAGGATCTTAAAAAAGAAAACACAAAAATCGGATTGGACGATTTTAATTGACAGGGTTGCTGTAAAAAAAAATGACGAAGAAGATAGAAAAAGAATTGCTGATTCTGTACAGATAGCATTTGTCGAAAGTGAAGGAGATTGTATCATTAATATAGACATGAAAAAAAATGTCGCCTTTAATCATCGTTTTGAATTGGATGGCATTTTATTCGACGAACCAAGTGTTCATTTATTTAATTATAATAATCCTTTTGGTGCGTGTAAAATTTGCGAAGGCTACGGAAAAGTTATGGGTATTGACGAAAATAAAGTCATCCCCAATATGAGCCTTTCTGTCATGGATGATTGCGTGGCTTGTTGGCGAGGAGAGAAAGGACAAAAATGGAAACAACGCTTAGTGCGTAATGCTCATAAATTCGACTTCCCCATTCATCGCCCCTACAAGGACTTAAGCGATGATGAAAAAGTTCTTCTTTGGGATGGAAATACTCACTTTTGGGGCATCAATGCATATTTTGATGAACTGGAAGAAAAAACGTATAAAATTCAAAATAGGGTTATTCTAGCTCGTTATCGAGGCAAGACAACTTGTAGTACGTGTAAAGGGGGAAGATTAAGGCCTGAAGCCACTTATGTAAAAGTAGATAAAAAAAGTATTACGAATTTAATCGAATTACCGATTGATGAATTATTTGAATTTTTCAAAAAAATAAAATTAAATAAAACGGATAAAGAAATTGCCAAACGTTTAATTTTAGAAATTAATCATCGCTTGGAATTCATGATAAATGTGGGCTTAGGTTATTTAACGTTAAATCGAGTTTCTTCAACATTATCTGGAGGAGAAACGCAGCGTATTAATCTTACGCGGACACTGGGAAGTAATTTAACCAGTTCACTTTATATTTTGGATGAGCCTAGTATTGGTTTACATCCAAGAGACACCAACCGCTTAGTAGAAGTCCTTGAAAAATTAAGGGACTTAGGAAATACTGTCGTCGTCGTTGAACACGAAGAAGACATTATTAAAAATGCAGATTATTTAATTGACATGGGTCCGCAGGCAGGCATTCATGGAGGAGAAGTTGTGTTTGCGGGGCATTATAAAAAAATACATGATGATGCTTCGGACAGCCTAACGGCTAAGTACATGAGTGGTCGGATGAAAATACCTGTTCCGAATGTTAGAAGAAAATTCACATCGTCTATTGAGGTCTTGGGTGCGGCACAACACAACTTAAAAGATATTGATGCTACCTTTCCTTTAAATACCCTAACGGTGGTTACAGGAGTTTCCGGTTCAGGAAAAACCACCATTGTGAAAAATATTTTATTCCCTGCATTAAAAAGATTTTTGGGCGAAGCCCATCCTTTTGCACCGGGCATTCATTCTGGTTTGGAAGGCGACCTAAAAAAAATCACACAATTAGAGTTTGTCAGCCAGAGTCCGATTGGAAAATCTTCTCGCTCCAATCCCGTTACTTATGTAAAGGCTTATGATTCTATTCGGAAATTATTTACTTCGCAACAATTATCAAAAATAAGAGGATATAAACCGAAGCATTTTTCTTTTAATGTGGAAGGAGGACGTTGTGAAACCTGTAAAGGTGATGGACAAGTAGTTGTAGAAATGCAATTTTTAGCTGATGTACGTTTAACGTGTGATGAGTGCCAGGGACAACGGTTTAAGCAAGATGTATTAGAAGTTCAATACAATGGAAAAAATATTTTTGAAGTATTGGATTTAAGTATTGAAGAAGCTTTGGAATTTTTTAAAAATGAAAAAGATGTACATAAAAAATTAAAACCTCTCAATGATGTGGGTTTGGGTTATATTAAATTGGGACAATCGTCGAGTACATTATCGGGAGGGGAAGCACAGCGTGTAAAACTAGCTTCATTTCTGGGTAAAGAAAATAAAAAGGAACACATCTTTTTTATTTTTGATGAACCGACTACGGGGCTTCACTTCCACGACATCCAAAAATTATTAGATGCTTTAAATGCTCTTGTGGAGAAAGGTCATACAGTGCTCGTTGTGGAACATAATATGGAAATTATCAAATGTGCGGATTGGCTCATAGATCTCGGACCTGGTGGAGGAAAACATGGAGGCGAATTGGTTTTTCAAGGAACACCTGAAGAGGCTATTCGTTGTAAAAAATCTTTTACGGGTAAATATTTGAAAGAGAAGTTAAAGAAGTAATTTTTTATATTTATTCCTTTTTCATGGATTTCATTCAATATGCTAATATGAACCCAGTATAAAACAATTCATCATCCACCTATTTATGCTGTTGTCATTTTGTCTTGATACAAAATGACGAAAAAATCAAGGCTGTGAGCTTTTTTTACGCAGAAACAATTTGTAAACACTAAATTCAAAAAACTCGCCTTAACTCCATTTTTCACTTCAACTTTAGAAGCACAAAATGGATAATCCTCCTGACTATTTGGTTTTCAGCTCAAACAGTTTTGAATTCTTAACGTATTTCCTCCTTTGTTTCTGCTAAAAGTCTCAAGGCCGAATGTAGTTGTAAATTCTTTTTTAATCCTCAGCTCACCTTAAAAATTAAATTAAAAATTTTTCATCATAAATGGGAGCTATTATTTTCCAATCATAATGTGCCACCATTTTTTTAGTATTGAATTTTGAAATGAATTCTTTATCTTCTATACATTGAATGATTTTATTTTTTAATTCTTCTTCTGAGTTATATATTAATTCTTTTTTATTTTCTTCGAAAATATGTTCGGGATAAGCCAACCTATTGGGAAGCAAAGGAACGACGCCACAATACATCGCTTCAACAATACTACCTCCAAAAAAATCCTGAGTAGATGTTACGGGTAAAACATCTGCCATTTTTAACCATTGTACATATTCTTGAAATGATTCTGCGTACCCTATATGTATAATTTTATTTTTTAGCTCTTTTTTTATTGTTTCGAAAATGGAAGGAGAACGGGCATATTTTTCTCCTAGAATAATTAATTGGAAAAGATAACCTTCTTTTTTTAAAGATAAAAAGATGTCAAAAAAAGATTCTGGATTTTTATCATACTCCCAGCGATGGTTCCATAAAAAAATAGGATATTTTTTTATCCGACTTTTTACATCAAAATCATCCATCTTATTCAAATCCACTCCCAAATGTAAAACCTCACTTTTATTTTTTAGGATGTCTACATTTTGCAATTCTTGGGCATCTGGAAATTGCTTTAAAAAATCAGGCAATGCCGACAAAAAAGATTGTAAATGATAATTAGAATTAAAAAATAATTTATCCGCTGCCAATGCTGAGGTATAATTCATAAAGGCATATTCGTTGTGCCTTCCTTTTTTTACATCCTCGTCTGTTGGTGACCACGGGTAGGTGAGTTGGTTTTCATGAAAATAAATCGCTACGCGAATTCCTTGAGTTTCTTTTTTTGTCAAGGCGAGGAAAGTGGTCAAATCCAACATATCTGATACTACGATCAAATCTGTTTTTTTTATTTTTTCCTTGAATTCCCTTGCCATTGTTACCGCTCCTCCGAACATTCTCCATTTCCAATGCCGACCTTTCATAGAAAGAATTTCTATTTCATGGCGACTATATTTTTGCCAACCCTCCGCCCATTGTTGGTGGCTTCCCGTAAAAAAGGGTTCTATTAATGTGATATGCATGGCTTAAAGATATATTTTTGCAGACAATGATAAAAACAAACAGCCCAACCGCTCGTGCTTGGTTTCGACTCAAACGGAACAAACCTGCCCTTTTCGGGATGGCTTGGATTGTTTTTATTGCCTTGATTGCTTTGTTGGGTTATAAAATTGCTCCCGATAGCACACCCAATTGCGATAATCAAATGGTGCGGATAAAATTACAACCGCCCGGTTTTTCGACTTCGATTCTGCGAATCAAAAAAGATTTGGATATCCGGCAAAGGAATTTTTTCCATCAGATGTTTTATGGACAAGAAACACCTTACAAATGGATTCCGATAGAACGGCACCAAGCCTTTGGAGACACCTTACATGTAACGACCTTTGGAGGCGATCCTCTTACATTCCCCATTTTCCAATCATCCGATTATAACATCGTTGAAAGAACATTTTTATTGGGTACTGATAATTTCGGGAGGGATATTTTGAGCCGGATTATTCTAGGGGCAAGAATTTCTTTAATTGTCGGATTGATTGCTGTTCTAATTTCTCTCACAATCGGAATTACCCTCGGTTCGATTGCTGGATATGCTGGTGGTAAAACCGACGATATGATTATGTTTTTGATCAATACCGTTTGGTCGATCCCTACCTTATTACTGGTCTTTGCCATTGTCTTGGCTTTTGGCCGAGATGTGGGTATTATTTTCTTAGCCGTAGGATTGACCATGTGGGTCGATGTTGCCCGTATTGTTCGGGGGCAAGTATTGTCAGTAAAACAAATGCAATTTGTAGAAGCTGCCCATGTTTTTGGTTTTGGTGCTTTCCGAATCGTTTTCAAGCATATTTTACCAAACATTCTAGGACCGGTGATGGTGATTGCTGCTGCCAATTTCGCCACAGCGATCCTTCTTGAAGCCGGGTTGAGTTACCTGGGTTTCGGCGTACAACCACCTACCCCTTCTTGGGGTACGATGCTCAATGAAAATTATGGTTTTGCCATTAGTGGAAAACCATTGCTGGCACTAGTTCCGGCTATGGCGGTGATGCTTTTGGTGCTATCTTTCAACCTGCTTGGAAATGGTCTTCGGGACGCTCTGGATGTAACCACGAAATAAATTTTTATTAAAACTTTCATAAATCTCCGATTCGGAATACTAGGTTACAAATTAATTTGAGTATTTTTATTTCATTGAAGTTTTGAAATTCCCCATCATTTCAAATTTGGAGAGAATCCATGTCAAAATTTGCGAACATCAAAAAGAACTTGTCCAACTTCGAGCTGCTCGAACGCAGTTTGTCTTTGAAGCAATTACAAATTAATCGCTTGTTGAATATCACTCAAGCGATCAATAATAATTTGCCCGCTGATGACTTGTTCAAGATGTATAATTCTTTTTTGAGCTGGGAAATGGGCATCAAAAAAATGGCGCTTTATATCAAGGAAGAAGACGGGCATTGGTGCTGTGCCAGCTCCATCGGCATTACGGATGAGGATTTAAGTCTGGATATTGAGAGCAAATTGACGACATACACCCGAATGCTCAATATTACGGATGAGGATCATCCGCTGATTAAGCAATTTGATGTGGTGGTTCCCGTTAGGCACAAAGACGACTCGATTGCCTATACTTTTATTGGTGGTTTTGATGAGAATGAGGATATGTATGATAAGGTCTCTTTCATCACGACTATCACCAACATTATTGCGGTTGCCATCGAGAACAAGCGTTTATTCAAAAAGCAAATAGAGCAAGAGGCTTTGAAACGGGAAATGGAACTTGCTGGAGCCATGCAAAAAATGCTGATTCCCAATACACTGCCCAAGAATAGCCGCTACGAATTGGCGAGTATTTATCGCCCTCACTCAACTATTGGTGGTGATTATTTCGATTTTATCGATTATGATGATCCCCGTTTTGCTTTTTGTATAGCTGATGTTTCCGGTAAAGGAGCTGCGGCTGCTTTGTTGATGTCGAATATCCAAGCTACCGTCCGGTATTTGATTAATAAACGGATCAAGGCCGAGCCTTTTATTCATCAACTGAATAAGAGCATCATGGATTCTGCACAGGGGGAAAAATTCATTACTTTTTTTATTGGGGAGTTTAATACCGCTACTAATGAATTGATTTATGTGAATGCCGGTCATAATGCTCCTGTTTTATATACCAATGGTCAATTACAAACGTTGAATAAAGGTTGTCCGATTTTAGGAGCCTTCGATGAAGTTCCATTTTTGGACGTGGGTAAAATCCAACTCGAAGAAGATGCTCTTATCGTTACCTATACCGATGGTCTAATTGATTTGAAGAACGATGCCGGAGATTATTTTGATGAATCTTTCTTGTTCGATTTTGTAAAAGAGAACCATGCCTTATCGGCTGAAGAATTCAATTTACTACTCAAAGAAAAAATTGATGAATTCAAGGGAGGGCAATCCTTTCCAGATGATATTTCTGTTCTGACTTGTAAAATCCGAAAAGGAGGTATTTATATCGTAAAGCCGAATAATTCTTAGAGCATTTTTAAAATTGGCTTTTGGAGATAGAAACAGCAATTATTTTGATTAGGCAAGGCACAAAAACGGAGTTTAGCCTTAGCTAAATGATTATTTTTGAAACGAAAAATAATCAAAATAAGTGCGTTTTTAGTCCAAAGTGTTAAATTTAAACATGCTCCT
>JAHDDR010000055.1:0-18025 GCA_020629255.1 Saprospiraceae bacterium
AAGGCACAAAAAACGGAGTTTAGCCTTAGCTAAATGAGTATTTTTGAACCGAAGTATAATCAAAATAAGTGCGTTTTTAGCCAAAAGTGTTAAATTTAAACATGCTCGTATTACGTTAAAACAATAGACTTTCATTTATAGCCCTATAAAACAACTTTTACCAAAAGAATAACTTGAACTATGAAAAAATATTTTTTCGCATTCATTTTTCTTTTCTTTTCCTCTTTTTCTTTTTCACAATTAGAAGAAGGGCAACGCCTCAGCAAACGGCTCAGCAAATTAATGAAGGAAGCCGATGATGCTTTGAATGATTACAAATTTGATAAAGCGAAAAAAATCTATTTCAAAGTATTAGAAGAGAAGCCCAATTTATGTGCCCCAAAAAGAGCTTTGACAGCCATTTATTTTTATCAGAATGATTATAAAAATGCGGCGGCTGTTTCTGAGGAAGTCATAGAACGTTGTCCAATGTTTTCTCGCATCATGTATTATGAACAAGGGCAATTTTATTACCGCTTAGGGAATTACGACAAAGCCATAGAATATTTCGAACGGTTTAAGGCGATGCAAAAAAGACCACCCAATACTTTTGGTTACAATGGTTTTGCCGAGGATAACAAAAACAGAAAATACATATCGATTGTAGAGGAATCTATTTTCCAATCGGTGTATGCCAGGGATTCTATACCGGCATTGGATGTATCTAATATATCCAATGTAGGGCATGAGATTAATTCGAATAAAAATGATTATTTCCCCTTCATGACGAATAATGAATCTGTTTTATTATATACCCGAATGATTACTAAAAATAATGAGGATTTTTATGTGAGTTATAAAAAAGATGGAAAATGGACGAAAGGAAAAAAAATCGAAAATAATTTCAACACTTCTGCCAACGAAGGAATGTGTACTTGCACCCGCGACAATATACGCATGTATTTTACGGCTTGTCAAAGAGAAAATATAGGCGGAAGTTGCGACATACAACAAGCCATTTTAAAAGTAACGGACACTGTAGAAGTTTTGGAAATAGAACCACTCGACGGTCTATTAAATTCCGAACACTGGGAATCCCAAGCTTCTATCAGTTGTGATGGAAAAATGATGTTTTTTTCTAGTAGCAGATTGGCGGGTTTTGGAAAAACAGATATTTATGTCAGTTATTTGCAATCCGACGGTTCTTGGAGTAATGCACAAAATGTAGGGCCTAATATTAATAGTGAAGACTACGAAGAATCTCCTTTTATCACCAATGATGGCAAAACTTTATTTTTCAGTTCTACCGGATTACTGGGCATGGGCGAACAGGATATATACATGAGCCGATTGCAATCCGACGGTTCTTGGGGAAAAGCGGTTAATTTAGGAAGCAAGGTCAATACTTCGGCTAGGGAATTGGGCTTCTTTTTAACCGCAGATGGCAAGACCGGTTATTTTGCTTCCGACCGTCCCGGCGGACAAGGGCAGTTGGATATTTATCAATTTACTTTATCCCAACCCATAAAAAGTGACCCCATTACTTTTGTTGAAGGATTTGTAAAAGACGCCATTACCAAAGAACCCATTCAAACCATTTTAGAATTACCCAGTGACGAAAAAATTGCCACTGATAAAAACGGGCGATTCTTCAGGTGTCTGCCTCCGGGTAATTTTCCGTATCAAATTATCGAAAAAGATTATTTGCCGCATGTAGATATTGAAAATATTCCAGAATGGGACAACCGCACTTTTTATCCCATGGAAATCTTATTACAAAAAATATCTTTTGACAGCCCCAAAGATGAGCCCATCGTAAAAACCGAACCCATAAAAAAACCATCACCCACAACGATCCACAACCAACCTACAACTCCTATCCGTTATTCCTTACCTCCACTACAATTATCCATTTATTTTGATTTTGATAAATCAATTATTAAAAATTCAGAATTAAAAAACATGGAACAATTTATCCGACAATTAAAAAATAGAAATTACTCGATCATTGAACTCAAAGCTTATTGCGATTTCAAAGGCACTGAAGAATATAATATTTTACTCTCGAACAAAAGAGCCAACTCTACTTACCAATTTTTAATCCAAGCGGGGGTTCCTCCTGAAAAAATAAATTATATCGGCTTGGGAGAAATCAACGACAACCAACCTAGATGGAAAAATAGGAGGGTGGATATTTTTGTCAGATAAACGGCAAGAGGTTTTATAATTAGGGTTAAATGGAACACTCCTTTGCTTTCTTCTAATAAACCAACTAGTTTTATCTACAAGAAGAACACACTTCTCACTTTATCTCAATTCTCTACAAAATTATATCTCTTATGAAAACAAATTTAATCATTTTCCTTTCTGTATTTTTAATTTCTCATGATGCCCAATCCCAATATGAATCTATTTTCGGGGAAACCTCCACTTCCTGGAATGTATTATATTCTATTTGCGATTACGCTTGTTATGAAACGTTGACCGTAACAGGAGACAGCACCATCAACTCAAATTCTTATTACAAAATTGAAAGCAGTGTATTTTCTTCACCTACTCTCTATCTTAGAGAAGATGAGACACAAGGAAAGGCATGGTTTTATGATGACCAAAACAATACCGGCGAACATTTACTCATGGATCTCCAATTAGAATTAAATGATACCTTTGTTTTTTACAATATGCAAACCAATGAATATGAAGACAACATTGTTGATAGTGTCTATTTTTTCAACAATAGGAAACACATCAGGCTGAACCATGTGACGGGTTCATGCGGCGATCAGGTTCCTATTACATTTATTGAAGGTGTAGGAACCAGTATTGGTCCTTCTTTTTATGAACATGACCCTTTATTTCTTTTATGTTTTTATAAGGATGGCGTAACAGAAACTTTTTTCGAAGATCCCTTCCTTCACGAATATCTGCAAGGTGATTTTCCTGATTGTGAATTTTGCACCTCCAATACCCAGAAAATAAATGATATAAAATTTTCGATCCACCCCAACCCCAGCTCGGATTTCATCCATTTAGACATCCAATTCAAAAAACAAAACAATAATGCTAGAATTATTATACAAGATATTTTAGGGCGGAAAATTCATCAAGAAGAAATTATTTTCTACAACCCCGAGTTAAATCATGTAATACCCGTTACTTCTTTAGCTAAGGGACAATACATTTTAAGTATTTTATCGGAAGAAGGGATTTATTCTACTTCTTTTGTTGTGAAATAGCATTTTATTTGTATATAAAGTCATATTTTTAAAACTCCTTGTCTATAAGAAAGGAAACAACTTCAACACGATAAAACAGTTTCTATGAAAGTAAAATTTACATTTCTATTTTCTTTTTTATCTTTTATTATTTTCGGGCAAAACATTAATCAAGAATATGTTTTTTCAGAATATCCGTTTATTCGTTTCCAAAAATCGATAAATGTTGGAGACAAAACTTTCCTAGCGGGTTCTACCTACACCTGCAAAATAGGCATCGTAACAGCCTTGGATCATGATGGAAATTTCCTTTTTGACTTAGAGCCTAAAACCGGATTTTGGGAAGCAGAAGACTTGGTACATAGAGCTTCCGACGATCTGGTAATAGGTTGCGGTAATTGGGCTCATGGCGAAGACTTTTACTCTCCTGAAGATGGCCCCTATTTTTTTGCTTTCGATTTGGATGGCAACCTTATTTTTGAACGATTCTTCCCATTTCAAAGTTATAATGCAGAACATAATTATGGCAAAATGGCATTGTGCATCACCTATGCCGGAAATATACTTTCTGTTATCGACCAACATCTTTTGAAATTAGATACCAATGGTGATTTAGACAGTGTACAAATCATGAACACCGCACATCCATTCAAGGGTATTGAAACCATTAATAATGATTTGATATTGGCATGGACTTCTCATGAATTCATTTATTTGGATCATGATGGCCAAGAGATTTTCAGAGAAACTTCTGCCCAAGAATATTTAGACATTGCCTTTGATGATAATTATATTTATGGTTTGATGGAGGATAAAATTTTTATTTATGATTTCATGAATAATACATCTTCCACCACTCCTTTAGATGCAACTTCTTTTGAAAATGCTCAAAAAATTGACGTTAACTCAAATCATATTTTCATCGCATCCCACGGCGAAAATTCTGCCTATCCAAAAATTACGAACATCAACAAAACAGATTACACCATTGATCAATTCCATTTATTAGAACAATCTGTAGCTAGCACTTCGGATATTATTGCGACAGAAACTGATCTGCAAATTGTCGGGAGGCAATCACCCTATCAAGCTTTTATTATATCAAAACCCATTCCTAGCGAATTCACATTTGCAGATGAAAATATTGAAATAAGCGATATTTCTCCAGTGAACTATTTATATGTGATAGATTCATTCCCATTGTATCCAGGTTCCTCAGATTACATGTATGTTTTTAATGACAACCGTGTTATTTTAGAATTGACCGTTCGCAATTTAGGAAACGCACCGCTAACTTCTTTTTCTTATCGAACATATTTTGAACCATTGGGAATTTGCCATTCTTCCGGTTTCCATGCATACGTCGACAACATTAATGTTTTACCTAATGAATCCATTACAATCATAGACACCATTGGTGTATTTAACCAAAGTGCCTCACCTTCGCTTCCTCCTTTAAATCTTACTTTCTATACACCCAACCATCATTTCGAGCAAGACATCAGCGACAATACATTTTCGGTAGGCTTTACGACGTCCACACAATCCTTACCCCATAGCATTTCCAAATTCAATCTTTCCCCCAACCCCAGTTCCGATCAAATTTATTTGGACATACAATTCAAAAAGCAAAACAATAATATTCGAATTATAATTCAAGATATTTTAAGGCGGGAAATTCATCACCAAGAAATTATTTCTTATAATTCAGAATTAAATCATGTAATATCCGTTACTTCTTTAGCTAAGGGGCAATATGTTTTAAGCATTTTATCGGATGGAGGATTTTATTCGACTTCTTTTGTCGTGAAATAATATTTTTTTTGCATATAAAGTATTTATATAAACGTTTGTTTTAACATCATTAAAATCAAAATTCAATGAAGACAAATATTACAATTCAATATTTTATATTACTACTACTATTCAACATAAGTTATCATTCAATAATAGCTCAAGGTTTAGTAACCACCGACAACCAATGGAACATTGCCGTCTACCCCACTTTTTCCCCTAACACTTCCACTTATTCTCTTAGAATTGGTGAAGACACGACGGTAAACAACATAGTGTACCAAAAAGTGTATCACTCGAACGATGACCAACTTGCAGACTGGACGTTTAACAATAGTCTTTTACGAGAGGATGCTGCAGAGAAGAAAGTTTATGTAAAAGATGGAAATGGCTCAGAACATTTATTGTATGATTTCTCCTTGGAAGTAAATGACACGTTCCATATTGAAGGTTCCTGCACACTTATCGTTAATGAAATAGATTCTGTTTCATTAAACAATAGTGTAGTAAGAAAACGAATGAAATTAGAAATAAAAGATTCACCTATCAATGAAGAACAATATTGGATAGAAGGCATAGGTAGCGAATTTGGTCTCCTGTCTCATTTCCTTTTTTGTGGAACTGATTATGCCGACGGTTTACTTTGTTTTTATTCTAATTCTGAATTATTATATCCGTCGGCTCCATCTTCCTGTTTCATCACTCCAACCAAAAATTTAATTCGTTCTAATGTAAAAATATCACCGAACCCAGTGCTTAGTTCTCTTTCTATTGATGACCCCGAGTCCATTTTAGAACAGTATTCCATTTACAACACCACGGGTCAGCTGATGAAACGAGGAAACTTAATTCGTTCAAAAAACAATATAGATTTAAGTTCTCTTTTGCCTGGATTTTACATTATCACTTTTGAAGACGATACAGGAAATTATTATTCACAAAAAATAATAAAAAATTAAAGACGGCTAAATATTATTGTAAAAACAAGATGTGCCTTAAATTCTCATTCATAAAAATTCAAGGCACATCTTGTTTTATTTTTCTACTACCACCCATTTCAAAGTATGGATTTGATGGTTCTCCAATTGCACCTTTATAAAATAAATCCCATTCGATAAGGGTCGGGGAATTTCTATTTTATTTTCTCCTGGCCATACATGAATATTATTCCGGTAAGAAACCAGTTGTCCATTCGATGAAAAAATAGAATAATTCATTTTTGTTTTTTCTGGAAGATCCATTTTTAGAAACGCATTATTTCCTCCTTGGTTTTGCAATAGTTTTATTTCAAAAATTTCATTCGCAACATATGGAACAGGAGTTGTTCCTTGTTGGGGAAATACTTGTATGATACTCGGTTCTTCTAGGGTACCATCAATTTCGGAAATATGAAGAGAATCCAACGGACCGGGGTTGGCTCCATCAAAAACATCATATAAAAATGTATAATTTTGAGAGAGGGGTGTTTCGGTATCTTTTACTTCTACAAAAAGCGTATCCACATGGAAATCCCAAATAAAAGTATCGGGCATAAAACCCAAACCAATGGCAATGGCATCTGGAAATTTTTCGGGTAAAAATTCTCCGTAGGATTTCCAACGGCTTCCTTCTAAATTATTTCCATTATACGAATCATTTTGTTCTATGTAGGTATAGATATAATCTTCGCCGAAGGCACCATTGTCCGCACTCCCCCAACCATCAATCGTATTGGGGGTACTCACCAAGGGCAAACCTAAATAAATAACACCGTTTTCACGACGTAAGGTATCTTGAGATATTGAAACAGATGTGATTCCTAGAAGAAGAATTAAAATATGAATTATCTTTTTCATGATATTTTAAGCAATAATATCTTCAGCAAGAATTGTTTCTATATTTTTTTCGGCAAGCCCTGCAATGGTTAATGATGGATTGGCACAGGCCGTCGAACCGGGAATTAACGCTCCATCCATGACATATAGATTGGGATAGCCTTTTACCCGCCCCACATAATCGCAGGTTTCACCCATCACTGCACCACCTAACGGATGGTACGTGAGGTCGTCTTTTGTTTCGGGCAAAGTAAATATATTTCCACTTACCCCTCCATTCGCCACATTCATTCGTTCCAACAAATCATCCATTGCATTTTTCGGAATTCCATTATTGACCCATTGTAAATCAATATCGTCTGTTGATGGATTATAATTGAATTGCCCCCGGTTCGGATCCAAGGTCAACCCTAAATAAATTAAGCAATTACACTCGAAGCCCAATGGGTAATTTGCCATATCTAAAACGGTTGGAGAAATGCTATTACCAAAATCATAAGCAGCAGAAGAAGAAGGACTGCTTTGTTTGTCTCCGGTATTCACCGGCAATTGTGCCCGTGTTGCCATTGTCGCGCCATTAGAACCCCAACCTGCACCTAGCGTATCATTTATATTTGATAAATATCCTTTCGCTTTGGAACGCATCAATAATCTCGTGGTGCCCAAAGAACCCGCCCCCATAAATAAATACCGACAATGAAAAGCGATTTCGGATGTAATATTTCCATCCACATCAATGGTCTCAACATTTATTTTATAATAACCATCTTCTACCTGTTCGATGTCCCTCACTTGGTGCAACGGCTTAATCGTTACATTGCCCGTTGCTTCTGCTTGGGGCAAATAACTTTGATCCAAACTTTTTTTCGCCCCGCTATTCACACCATATAATATATCACCATTTATGGCTGATGGCGGAATTGTTCCGGCAATTTCTTGTTTGATAATATCCCAATCATATGCCGAGTCGAAATAATGGATGGGCAACCCAACGTTTTGTGCATGTTCTACATGGATTCTTACAAAATTAAAATATTCGCTATCGTTCAATAAATCATCTGGAATAGGATTGGCTCCCAACATTTGTATGACTCTCGGAAAATAAATAGAAGCCAATTCATTATAATTCACTTCTGTCGGAAAAACTTGCGTAAACAATGGTTCTTCCGGAGCAATCGTTATTCCTCCATACACTAAAGAACCTCCACCGACACCCGCACCGGTGTAAACATCCATACCATTATAGCGAACTCGTTCCAAAACTCCGGCATAGGGTTCGAAAGTAGGAGACACCCCAACAAATGGATTAAAAGGTGCAATACTTTCGGTTTCGAACCAAGCCGATCGTTTATCGGGTAACGCCAACGAAGAAAAGGTATTTCCTTCCGGTGTCAAGACCCACCTTTGTCCTCTTTCGAGCATCGTGGTTTGCACCCCTGCCTGACCCAAGCGTAATGCGGTGACTGCACCGCCAAATCCGGTACCTATTATTAGGGCTTCCGAATAATTATCGAATCTTTTGTAGGGATCGTTCTTGTCTTTACATCCTGTGGCTAGAATTAACCCAGCACTTGCTAAAGCGGTGGTTTTTATGAAGTTTCTTCGGCTAAAATTTTTGTGAGACATTCTATTTAATTGTGGAGATCAATTAAAAAACATGGTGTACGCCTACGAAAATAAACATCAAAACTAAAAAAAAACACAAAGCGCGAAACAATGGAAACCGTTGTCGCAAATAGATACATCTTATTGCGTTAGTTGATTATAAAACTACCTTAATTATAATTTCTCTTTTAATTTTTGAATCCGTTTGTAGCTTTCATCAATTCGATTTTCGGTTATTTTATTTTCCTGAATCATTTTTTTGATGTGCCGAATAGTTTTGATGGCAATTCCGGGATCGTAATCGGTTTGGAATGAATTATTGGATAATAAAAGAATATCAACACCCGCAAGAATTGCTTTTTCTATGGATTCTTCAAAACCATAATATTGATTGATGGCTCCCATTTGCATATCATCGGAAATAACGACTCCATCAAAACCTAAATCTTTTCGAATATATTTTTGTATGATTTTTTTAGACAAGGTAGAAGGGAAGGTATCCAACCTATCATTATAAACGTGTGCCGTCATGATGATATCTAATAACCCTTCTTCTTTTAATTTTTGATAGGGCGATAATTCTATGTCCGACCAAGTACTGCTCACATCTGTAAAATCTTTATGTGAATCCATGTTGGCAGAGCCATGTCCGGGAAAATGTTTGGGCACACAAATAATATTTTTTTTCCGATGCTCTTTTATAAAAATTTTAGAATGTCGAACAACGATTTCCGGATCGGCAGAAAAACTTCTTTTTATTTTTCCGATAACCGGACATTCCGGATTAATATTCAAATCGACGACCGGAGCAAAATTCATATTAATTCCCAATTGGGATAATTCTTCTGCCATTTCAGAAGCCCAAACTTTGGTAGAATCTCCTTGGTTTATTTCTCCGATTTCCAAGTGAGACAAATGGGATTGAAATCCATATTTTTCTTTTAATCTTGAAATTAAGCCGCCCTCCTCATCAATAGAAATAAATATTTTTTTAGGACTGATATTTTGCAACTGGGTATTTAATGCCAACAACTGTTCCTTCGACGAAACATTTCTGGCTATACTATCCTTTGAGGGCACATCCCAATTATACAAAACAACGCCACCTACATGATGCTCCTTGATTAATTGATGAATTTCAGATCCTTCTTCGGCTGTCCCTCCTCGAAAACCAACGAGGATCATCTCCCCAATTTTTTCTTCTAAAGAAATTTCATTTTCTTTTTCGGGCAAATTTTTATTTTCCGGTTTCGAGCAAGAAAATAAAAGAGCCCAACAAAAAACAAGTAAAACGTATCGATTCATATTTTTAATTTACACTCGCACAATATCATCTTCACCAAACCCTAAGCCTGCGATCAAGGTGGGGTCATGCATGTCCACATTCGGTTCTACAGTAAAATTCAAAGAAAATTCTCCTCCTCCTTTTTCCCAATTGAAGGTTCTCTTATCAAAACAAATGATTTTAATAAAATAATTACCGGGCAACATATTTTCTATCGCAAATTCGATAAACATATCTTCTGTAATTTGTGCTTGGATTTCGTGCCCTCCGAAAAACGGAGTGGGTTCTCCTTCATGTCTTACAAAAGCCGTTAGCACCTTAGACATATCGTGATTTACAGGTACGCCCAAACTCATCGCCAATCTTTTTCCTATTTGGCTCGTTCTTGGAGAAAATTTATATAAAGCAAAAGGCTCATGTGCTAATATCTCCCCATTTATATTTTGTCCATAATTATGATGGAACGGTTTGACAAAGGTCGTCGGGTCTGGCAATTCTGCCGGCATATATATTTTTTGTGGCATATTAAACGTAGCACGTATGGCATTGGCTGCATTTATTCGTCCATGCCCATATTTAGGAGAATGCCCATTTACATATTCGGAAGCATCTCCAATTTTATCGGCGGTTTGTTGAAGAATCTGTTTCACTTCGCTTGCCCTCAAATCCGGATTTGCCGACAAAATCAAAGCAGCGACTCCAGCCACCAAAGGACATGCAAAAGACGTTCCTTCTGCATTAAATCTATAAAAATGGTGATGGTCTACAAAATTAAATGCATCCATATCTTTTGTAGGTCCCTTACCGATGGGCATCAAAATTCCATGTCGGTTCACATGCCCGGGGTCGGCGGTTGCCATCGTACCCGAATGCCCCCAGCCCCCTGGTGCGACAACAGACATGCTTGCCGTTCTGTTGGTATAGGGAGCGAAAGTATCTTCACTCGTGGTTGCTCCAACGGCTATCACATTCGGATGGGTTGCCATTTCATTATTTCTCAAGAAAGAATAATCATTCCCGGTAGCAAAAACGATGACACAACCCTTTCCATTCCGCCCTTCAGAAGCACATTCCCGTATGGTACGAATGGCTAAGGAATCCATAGGTTGCCCGAGGTTCCCAAAACTACAGCTGATGACATCTCCTCCATTTTTCATAATATGGCGGAACATTCTTCTTAGATCTCTCCCCCCTGCTGTATTATATATAATAGGCATGAGTTTGGAATTAGGTGCTACCCCTACAATTCCTGCTCCGTTGGAATTCGCACAAGCAATACCTGCACATGCTGTTCCATGATCAGCATTGGTAAACATTACATTAGGATCGGGGCTTTGTCCGCTCTGAAAAATTTTGAAGGGTTCTGAAAATCCGAAAGGTGAAAAATCTTTGGGAGCGACCAATTTTCCTTGAAAATCGGGATGGTTCAAATCGAAGCCTTTGTCTAGTACGGCTATGGTAATGGTGTCTGACCCTATGTTTCCGGTAATACTATTCAGAATTTCCCAAGCTTCAATCACTTTTGCATCTGCTCCTTTCCGATATTTCCAATGTTCACCCCCCATCGGATCTACTCCTTTGTTTTCCAAATACCATTGGTGATCCAATAAATCATCAGTGGGTCGGAAAAATTCATAGTCTTTGCAGACAAATTTGAAGTCGGGTTCAGCAATTTCTATTTCAGATATATTTTGAAAATAAGCACATTGTTCTACAGCAACTTTATCTATACTATATAATATGTAGGAAACATTATCCAGTTTTTCGGAAATCTGTAATTTATTTTTCCTGAAAAATTGTTGCTGGAAGGCATTTGTCACTTCTTTTCGAAATTTCAAATAAATAAATCCCGTTTGGAATAAGATATTTTTTGATTTTTTTTCAAAAAAATATGGATTTTGAACATTTCCCAGGGAGTTTGGCACTATATGTGGTATTAAAGAAACGTTGCTATTACCCAATTTTAAAGAGAAAGGATTCATGTCAGGTTTGGTTTTTTAAAAAGGTTTAAATAATATTAATAAAAACCAATATACGACAATTAACTTCAATACTTTTATTTTCGTTTTGAAAAACAAATAAGATTTTTTCAAAATAAAATCTGTCACACTTCCACTTATTATCTTTCCATCTCACATACGCAAATTATTCATACTATTTGAGAATTCGTATCCAATTTAATTAACAGTTAGAAGATTGTTTTAATATGAATAAATTTAAGATATTATTAATATATCTTTAGAAAATGCTAGTAACCAATATTTTAAATAAATAAATTAAATCCAAATAATATATATCCCACCTATATTATTCCCTATTTTAATATGAAAAAAAAGCGTGTCACGCTAATTTCGTTCTTCTGCTTTTTTCCGATGAAAAAACTTGGTTAATTCGTTCCAGATGATTTACATTTGGATTATCAGTCACAAACACATCTTCTTAAAACAAGAAGAAAATTTGAATAGCAAAGATTGATACTCCCTCCGACGAAGAAACTAAACATACGCATTAATAATAGCACTATATCCGGTATTTGATATACCATAGCGACCTGACAAGAATCCTTAGTCCGAATAGCAACAATATGGACTAAAAAGATCGCTAGGTAGAATTCGTGATTATGAGATAAAACTACCTACTATGAGAATTTTAATAACAGCCATCGCCCTATTTTTGATAGAATTGCCATTAATGGCAGCACCATCTGTGTATGTTGACGCTTCTTCTTTTTTCGAAAGATTTGCTTCTTTGGCACAAGAAGAAATGAAAAACAATGGAATACCTGCCAGTATTAAATTGGGGCAGGCTGCATTAGAATCGAATTTTGGCCGTTCGGAATTAGCTGTAAATGCTAATAATTATTTCGGTATCAAATGCCGAGGTGAAAAAGATTGTACATCTAAAGTATATCAGTACAAAGATGACGATTATGACTCCAACGGCAAGCTCATCCCCTCCACTTTTATGGCATTCAATACGCCTAACGAATCTTTTCGAATGCACACTCATTTTTTGAAAACCAATATGAAAAGATATGGCAAATTGTTTGACTTGGGTCCTAAGGATTACAAGGCTTGGGCTAGAGGATTATCCGAGTGCGGCTATGCAACCGATCCTAAATATGCAGATAAATTAATTGCAACAATCGAAAAGCATAACCTCCAACAATATGATGCTATGGTATCGAATAATTCAGGACTACTAGCTAACAGAAACAACAAATTGGACATGTTGGATGTGGCAAGTCTAGCCCCCCAACGTATCCCTGACAAAACGATTGAAGAACCGGTTAAGCCTTCTGTTTCTTATGCAACGGCTAATCCAAATAAAAAAGAAACCCGTATTCCTGTTGCTCCTGAAAATATAAAAATGGACAATCAGAAAAGGAAACTGCAAGCACCTAAAACTCAAAAAATACCGATGCATGTTTTAGAAGCCGAAATGAAAAAAACAACCAATGTGAAAAATCATTATCCTAAAGAATATGAAGATATTTTCAAAACGGATGATGTAAATAAAAAAGGTGTAAAAACCAGCAAAGCAACGAGCAAAAGAAAAATGATGGGTGGAAATTCTGCTCCAAGATAATAGATTTGACATTTTAAAAACTGAACAAGATTACTACTATTAAAATGTAAATATATACTGGCGTTTTACTTTTAAACCCAAACATTTAAACACAATTTAAGAATAGGGATTTAAAGGTTAGTTATTGGAGGATGTCTGCTTCGGCAGGCATCCTTTTTTTGTATCTTTACCCCATGAAAAACAAAAAAAGGCTTACTTGGTGGGATTTGATCAAATGGGGCATTTCGGATCAATTGGGCCGAAGTTATTCTTCGGAAGAAAAGAGCCGTTTTTATGATCGTTTAGCCCAAGATTTTTTTCATCGAGATCGATTGGCAGCATTTATTACTAAAATCATTTCTGATTTACACACTAACACAACGCCTTATATCTGTGAAAGAGCTGCGGGAAGTGGAATTATAACAGAACACCTTTACCAACAAGGATTCACTAAAATACGCACATCGGATCTCAACGCCACCCAACTCCTTGTACTTCAAGAAAAAATGCCTGAAATAAAAACCGTTGTAGAAGATTTCAACTTCCCTTTAAAGGATATCCATGCAAAAACGTTTGATGTCATCCTTCAAGTAGGTGCTACCCGATTCATGACAAAAAAAGGGCAAATCATTTATATAGAAGAAGCTTTTAGAACACTACACAACGGTGGGTACATATTATGGCCTGTCATTTGGGCAGAAATGCCGATGGCTTGGCTGAGCAAAGGATGGAATCCTCCCAAAACCACTCCTTGGGGAATAAAATTATTATTAGAAAAAAATGGTTTTGAAATTATCGAAAATCCCTTTTTAATTCATGGAAAAATAGGACTCCTTACCACTACTTTTTTAGTGGCTCAAAAAAACGAAAATCCAAAACCGAAAAATATTTTTACTTCTTTTTTGGATTTGAGCAAAAAAATAAAAATTAGATTTTTGAAAAAATAAAAAAAGCACTTGAATTCATCAAGTGCTTTTTTTTATTTCGTTTTTTTCTTGATTTTATTTCAAATCATAAGATTCCAAATCCATCGGTAGGTTACCCTCTGTCGAATCGCTTTTTACTATACCAACGCCTTCTGCATAATAAATATTCGTCGTAATTAGACCGCCTATAAAGTTATCGAATTTTTGAACGACATGAATGATATCATCGTAAGTTTCACCTCCAACAGTTAAGGAGACCCTCTTGGCTGCCATTTCGAAGGTATAAGGTACAACGATTTCCGGTGGTGTAATTGGTGTTCCGAAAATAGGGTCCAAATAGGTATAGCTATAGACTAAATTCCCTGTCCAAGTAGTTCCTACCGGAGCATTTTTGTCTAACACTACATATTCTATAGGTTGTGCGGTTCCTTCAGCACCTAAAATATCAACAACAGACAATTCCCCGCGTACAGTATATACCCCGTCATCTTCGTTATACAATACACGTTCCAAGGTTAGATCTTCAGCGATGCTCAAAGACAAACCCGACAACGGGCCAAAACCTTCTGTCTCCCAAAATGTACGACCTTCAATAACTGTACTTCCAGTCATTGTAGCCACATCTCCTGTGCTATAATTCCAAGTATTACCAATGGCCCTGGGAAGGTAATCTTTTTCTTCTACCGGATTGCCTCCGCCATTATTACCAGAACCGTCTCCATCTCCATCATTATCATCTTTACAAGACGTAATGCTTATTAATAGAATGGATAAAAATCCTATTAGGAGTAGATTTAATTTTTTTGTCATGATACGATTTTTTAATGATAAGGTTGCTAATTTACGAAATCGTATTTCTTTGACCAAAGTAAAATCCTTTAAGATTGGGTTTATGTCAATTACAATTCCATTTGTCGGATTTCTCTATCGAGATTCCGATGACGAATGGCATTCAATACACCAACCCATAAAACAAGATTAAAAAGAACGGGAACAAAGAACCATTCCCAAGACACATATTGGAAAAAATGACGGCCATTTATCAGCAATAGAATGCTACCCAACAAAGCAGGAACAAGGGTACAAGGCAGAGGAAACCGTTTGATGAAAAGACCACTGAAAAAATAAACCAAACCAATACCAATACCCACAAAATCTCCTCCAAAAATGGAAATGGCTCCCATTAGGAACAGTAAATATTTAGGAATATTGAGTTTCCGAAGCGTTTCGGCTCTTTGACCTTTCAGTACGAAAAGTCGTTTACTGGGATCTATAGCCAATTCATCATCGAGAACATTGGGGTGTTTTTCCATACCGGATTAATCAAAAAATTGATCGTATTTGCCCTCCGAATCTGCATCTCGGATATCGATTTCTCGAGTAGGAGCATTCAGATCCAGCGAATCTGACGCATCTTCATTCAATAATTTCATTTTATCATCACCAAGCAGCAAAGAAGTACTTTCTTTCTCCCATTGCTCCAACATTTTCATTCCTTCTTCTTCGAACACACCATTTTGCAGGTCGATGGAATCCATGAAATTGGAGGATACATCCATAAAGCGTTCCATCTCGCCTACTTTATTTGCCACATCGTCGGCAATTTCTTCTAGTGCCATATCGAACATTTCCTTCTTGCTATTATTCCCAGAAATGATTTCCATGGCAGAACTCATAGCAGAGTGCGATGCACGTATCGCCTTGCGTTCTTGTTCTTTTACCGCTACCTGATCTTTGGTATCTTCCAAAAGGATTTCAGAATTCTGATACATTTTTTCCAAAATGCGGTACATCACTTCCATTTTTTTATGGAGTACGGCGTACTTGCCATTGGTCTCTTTTAAACGGGCCGCTTTTCTAGAACTCAGCATCAATTGTTTGTTGTTGCCTTGCTTTTTGGCTTGTTGAGCCAATTTCATATTATTTTGTATATCCGCATTATTCTTTTCCATGATGTTTTTCATCCGCCTCATTTGTCCTCTAAGATTACCGATTTGCTTGCTCATCTTACGAAGATTGTTCCTCAAATCGTCCACATAACTTTTAAGGATGCCTATCGGATCGATCTGTACAAACATTCCTGTAATGAAACGCATGATACTTTTATAACTGTACCAAACAAGATTCCTCATTCGAGGATCTAATATCATGTATATGATAGCTGCAAGAGCCATCAACATCAAACCTAAATAGAGCGTATTAGCGGCTAACGCTACTATCGTTGTCATATATGTAGCTGCTATAAATCCCAATCCGGCTAAAATGGCAATACCGAAAACCATCCCTGTTTTTCCTTCGGGGCGTTTCCAAAATGATTTGGGTTTAAACTCTCCTGAATCTAATTCTGGCATATCTGAATCTAATTTTCTTTATAATATTTGACGGCGAAACCGAAACCCATGTTACAAAAATTGTGTGATTTTTTCAATATCCCTATCTATTTCTTCTTGGATACTGATGTAGGTTTTTTCGAAATTCGTCTGTTGGGCGGATAATTTTTTACCCTCCATCGATTTGGATTCATTATTCCGCTCCATTTGCTCCTTGATCTGAACCATCTCGCTTTGCAACCGCTTAATGTGTTCCTCTATCTGTTTGAGCCGTGCTTCGTGTCTGGCATTTTCTTCGGCTTTTGCTCCAACTCTTTGTTGTATCCTATTTTTTAGCGCAATATCGAATTGCCCTTTTTCTTTCTTCAACACTTGCTTATAGTGGGTAGCGGAATCCAGTAATTTTTGTTTCGTCAACCCCATGGTAGATGCCGTAGCAAAAGCCGATTTAAAAGCTGTGCCTATTTCCATATTCATGGCGACTAATGCTCCTAAGGACTGTTTGTATTCGAGATAATCGAAACCGGGAAGGTTGTTCGATTCAAGGGCTTTCATTAGAAATTGAGAACTACGGGTATCCAACCCATCTAGGTAAGCAAAAAGTTGTGATAAATTCTTGTTCATTAAAAAAGGCATTTATGGTTTCCATCAAATCGGATACAATATACTCCAATTTCGTTGAGATAGAAACCATAATGCCAAAAGTAGCCCCGTTTTTTTCGGATAAACATGCTGTGCTACCTCTCTTGCATAGAACTTCTTAAAATGTCGGACAAGGGATAGGAGATATATCTGCCCCCCTTGAATTTCCTTTATATACGAATGTCAATTCCATACCTCCTTGCGTATTCGACGCAACCGATAAAGATGATACATTCAAATCATAACTTATACCTACAGCTACAGGGCCATAATCTACCCGAACCATTGGAATCGCCGCATCTTTCCAACGATACATTCCACCTACACTGAGGTAAAATGGGTTATCGCTTCTTGGTTCACTCAAATTCAGTTTGATATATCCCCCCACATTCAATTCGGAATGAGCCCCTTGTTTAAGAATGACAGCCCTTGGAATGGCAGAAACATAACCACTCATTCTGAATTCTGCCCCGGCATATAACGTATATTTCATATCGAGTCCATCCGAATCACCATCATAAAAACTCATATTAGGCCGGTTCAGGTGTCCTAGACTCCCTCCAGCATAAAAGCTGGTATAGCTATCCGGAGCATAAGCCCAAGCCAGACCGATGGTCATATCATAATTCAAACTCGAATTTCTGGTCAATTCTTCTCCGCTACCAATCAATCCATTCAAAGATTCTCCATCATATTGATTTTCGAATAATAATTTTTCGGGATCCAATTTTTGTTGGATGAGCCCTGCTTCAAAACCAATGCTCAAATATGTCCCTTCTATTCCTAGGTTCTGGCTATAGCCCAAAGTGGCAGCCACCCTTGTTCTTCTTAAAGCGGCAGAACCTGCTTTATCATTAAACAAGACCAA
>JAHDDR010000055.1:18125-23724 GCA_020629255.1 Saprospiraceae bacterium
TTCCTTGAGTTCTTTTAATGTTTGTTAAATAGTAATTGTGATTATCGTAAAAGGGTTACATCTCCTTTCTTGGAAATAATGGTCCCATCAATAGGGCAAATGGCTTCTACATACCAGACGAATACATCTGTATTTACTGGTTTTGATTTGAAGGTGCCATCCCATCCTTCCGAAGGATTCGTCGTTTCGAACATCAATTCTCCCCAGCGGTTATACACTCGGAATAATTGGACATCGGCTAGACCCAAGACCCTTAGTTCTTCATTATTTCCATCTCCATTGGGAGAAAAACCGGTGGGTACGGTAATGATGTCTTCCAAACAATCGTTGATGGGTCTCAACAGTACTGAGTCTTGTGTAACACAGCCATTGGCATTCGCCACTTCTACGATGTAAAGTGTAGTTGTATCTGGAGAAACACGTGGACTTTCACAATCCGTACAAGAAATATTTTGATTGGGGAACCAATTGTAGGTGTAAGAACCATCATCATCCGTAATCGGACTCAATGTAACCGAACTCCCAGGTATGAAGCTTTGTGTTTCTGGCAACATTACATCAGGGCTACCTTCTACCATTACTTGGATAGTGGCCGTATTATCATTACAAACATCACTAAATGCTGTTACCATAAAGGATGTGGTTTGATTCACTGTCGCTAAGGGATTTCCTATATCCGTAGCATTCAAAAATTGTCCGTTCGACCATTCGAAACCAGTAATTCCTTGTCCTGTTGCAGATAACTGAACGGGCTCTCCTTCGCAGGTCGTCACATCATTCACTATTAATTCTACTTGGTCATCCACTACTACTTCTACGGTATCTCTCAGCACACATAAATCAGTAGATGATGTAAGAACATACGTTGAGCTAATTGAAGGACTAACTTCGGGGTTCAACTCTTCTGTTTCGAAGACTGAGCCATTGTTCGACCAAGCAATATCTCCCGGAGCATCTCCTTGTAATTGTACGGTTTGTCCATCACAAATTCTTTGATCTTCTCCGGCACTTACATCGTTTGGCGACACAACCGTAATCGTAATATCTCTCGTTACTTGGCATCCTTGGTGTTCTACCACTACTGTATAAGTTGTCGTTTCTGTAGGAGAAGCCGTGGGGTTGGTACAATCTGTACAACTCAAACTTTCGTTGGATTGCCACGTAGGATTTTCTCCTGCCATGACTTCCAATTCGATTTCATCTCCTTCGCAGATGGTTCTATCGGGTCCGAGTACATCCAAATCACTTCCTATTACTGTTATTGTTACGGATGCAGTAGTCATACATCCATGCTCATTAGAAACCGAAACCGTATAGGTAGATGTCTCATTAATTTCTACAATCGGGTTGGAACAATTGTCATAACAAGACAATCCTTCCACATCACTCCCCCATTGGTAATGAAAAGGAGACGTTCCTCCCGTTGCTACAATTTGAATCATGTCTCCTTCGCAAATAGTTTGATCTTCTGTTATGGTAACTGTTGGGGGAGCGGTATTGATTCTTTCTACGAAAACAGAATCTACTGCTTCGCAGCCCTCTGGTGTTGTTGCTATCAAATAATACATTGTGGAAGATGAGGGATTGGCTATTGGATCCAAACAAGTTGTACAACTCAAACCAGTACTTGGAGACCAAGTCGGTGCTCCAGAAACTTCACCTTCTAAAGCAATGGTCTGACCTTGGCATAAAACAACATCTGCCGTTGTAATTTCTGCCTGAGCCGGCTCATAAATATGAATGGTCTGTGACAATTCTGAAACACAACCTTCATTAGATAGGGCTGTAAGATGGATGGTATACTCTCCTACTTCATCATAAGTCGTACTTCCGTCCGGCACATTAGATGTTTCTCCGTTTCCGAAATCCCATGTATAACTGACAATCGTTCCAGAAGCAATGCTACTTTCATTTTCAAAAACAAAAAAGGAAGGCCCACAACTTGACGCGGGATTAGCCGTGAATGCTAATTCTGGTGTAGGATGTACTGTTATGAAATTCTCTTTTATAATGGTTTCAGAACAATGTCCTAGATCTACCGTTAATATCACATCATACGTTCCTGCATTTTCATAGGTAATTCCCGAAGGATTGACCGCAGAAGATGTTTCTACATTCGCTCCTTCAAACGTCCATTCGTAGGATAATACTTCGCTGGATGCTGTGATCTGTGTTTCAAAAGCGACATCATTTCCTTGACATATTTCTGCATCTACAGCTGTAAAATCAGCCGTAAGGCTTTGTGTATAAATGGTATCCAAAAGGATAAAATTATCGCAACCCGCATCGTCTCTTAAAAGTAAAACGGGATTGAAGGCTCCAACTTGTGTATATGTGTGTTGGAATGTAAATGTATTCCCTACCACATTGTCTTCACTTTCTGTTGCACCATCTCCAAAATCCAAAATATAAAAATCAATATCTGAACCCGTCATATTGAAGGTTACTTCGAAATCGGTACAACCCGAATTTCCAGGATCATAGGTTACTGTTCCTATGGGGCCTCCGATATGGATATAATTGTCTTTACAAAGCGTTTCGGAACACCCAGAAGCAGAGGTTACTGTAAGACAGACTGTAAAATCTCCACTATTAATATAAGTATGTGATGGATTTTGAAGAGTTGACAACCCTGAATCATCTCCAAAATCCCACAACCATGACACGGCACCCACAGATATATCTGTAAATTGCACCACATGAGGGCTGCAAGTAGCAGAAACTTCATCTCCTTCGAAACCGACTTCTATTTCTTCTACAACAATTTCAATACAATCCGTTCCGGTACATCCATCCGAATTCGTAGCAGAAAAGCAAGCCGAATAGGTTCCTCCTGATGTATAAGCCTGTGTTGGACTCCATTCTGATGACGTATTTCCATCACCAAAATCCCAAGCCCAACTTACAAATTCTGATGCTATGGAATTATTGATGAATGTATTCTGCTCTCCTAAACAAATGGAAGGATCTGTATCGAAAGTGACGAATGGAGCTTCTACTTGTAAGGGGTTGGGACAAATTTTAGTTTTCACACAACCTGATGCTGTTGTTACGACCAAGGTTGGTTCATAAAATCCTCCTTGCCCATACGTATGTGTTGGGTTTTGTTCTGTGGATGTTCCTCCATCTCCAAAATCCCATTCCCAAGAAATGATGTCTGTGTACTGTGCTGTAGATTGATCTGTAAATTGAAAGGTTTGACCACAATCCACATCTATATTTTCATAGGAGAAAGAAGGAATCAACCCTGATATGACAATGGTATCTTCGAATACAAATGTATCAGAACATCCTGCTCCGTCAATTGCTGTTAATGTCATTCCGGTATAAATACCCGGAGAAGTGAATCGGAATGTCGGATGGATATCATCTGCATTATCGAACATAACAAATACGCCCGGGGCATACCAGTTATATTCTACCGCATCTACAGATGTATTGGTTACGTCGACCAAAGCTTCGCTTCCCTGCATGCAAACTTCCAAAGGATCGACTTCAAAACTTGCCATCGGATTTTGGACAATGATTCCATCCCCCATATCATCCGTACAACCTGTTTCTTCGTTGTAGACTTCTAGGTTCACAAGATAAGTGCCATTTTCGATATAAACATGTGTTGGGTTTTGCTCTGTTGATGTGTTTCCATCTCCAAAATCCCAAGACCAAGAATCTGATCCAATCGAATGATCTGTAAAGACAATCGTTCCGGGATTCGAGCAATCTTGTTCGTAAGTAAAAACAGCTTTCGGAGGTAACAAATGCATGTAGTCATATAAAATCAAACTATCATAACAACTGTTATACCCTACTAGCAGTTTCACATCAAAATAACCCGTATCATTATATTCGTGGAGGGGGTGTTGTTCGTTGGATGTGCTTCCGTCTCCGAAATCCCAATGCCAATAATCAATATTGGGATCATCCGACAAATCCGTAAATCCGATTACGTTCTCTATACAGGTTTCCTGAGGATCTCCTTCAAAAGCGATGTTTGGAATTTCTCCTACTTGGATATAATTCATCCAAGTATCAGTACCTGTACAACCATTGTCTAAGGTTACGGTAAGGGAAACATGGTATTCTCCAGCATCATTGTATGTGTGTGTTGGATGCTGTTGGTCGGATGTTGTTCCATCACCGAACTCCCATTCCCAAGCGACAATCGTTCCTTGTAGGTTTGAAATATCTTCAAAGTTGACCGTAAGTGGGGCACAACCTTCTAATGTATCTGCTTGGAGAGCCGGGCTAGGTGGTTGAATCTGAACGGTTGTTGACGTGACAGATTGTTCGCATCCATTAGGTAAAGTGGCTGTCAATGTTATTGGATATGACCCGAAAGAATCGAAGGTGAAACTCGGTTCTTGTTCTGTGGAAGTTCCCAAACCTCCAAAATCCCAAGAAATATCGCCGGTGTATTCTGTAGAAAAATCGACTGTTAATGGGGTTTGGCAAGCTGTTGAGCTAGATGCCGTATAAGATAACTCCACATCAGCTTGTACTTCGATACAATCTGGTGATTGGTAGGTTACTTCACATCCTGCCGTTGTGGTAACCGTCAGGCTTGGAGTATGACAACCTGCCGAATTATAAGTATGTACTGGGCTTTCAAGATTAGAGGTGTTCCCGTCGCCAAAATCCCAAGCAAAAATAACAACATCACTCAGTGTTTCATTAGTGAACGTTGCTGTCACTTCATTACAACTTCCTGAATTATCTGTTATAAAAGAGAAATTAGCATCTCCTCCTATATTAATAAGATTAGGAATGGTCGTTGTATTGGCACATCCCGTTACATTATTCGTTATCGTTAAGGAAATACCATGACTTCCTGTATTATTATAAGTGTATGATGGATTTTCTTGGTTAGAAGTGAAACCGTCACCAAAATCCCATAGGTAACTTACATCATCCAAATTACCCAAAGAGGTATTCGAAAAATTAACCGTAAGGGGCGCCTCACAACTGCTCGTTACATCTGCCGTAAATTGAGGAGTCACATCAGAACTTACATTTACGATATCATTATTAAATATAAAAGCTGTACAACCTATTTGATTGGTAGCTTGTAAAGCTACATCATACATGGCAGAAGACTCGTAGGTATGTGTTATGGTCATATTAGTTGTAGTAACAATATTTCCATCACCTAAATCCCAAACCAATTCTGTTATATCTGTTGCTGATGTTGTGGCAGTAAAAGTAACTTCCAGAGGAGAACATCCGCTATTTACATTCGCTGAAAAAGAAATATTCGGTCCTGTAAATACTTCTATGCTTTCGCAATGTGTATCGGTATCTGTTCCATTGCTTGCTTCCACACAAACTTCATAGACCCCAGCACTGGTAAAAACCCTTTCCGGATTTGTCTCGGCCGAAAAGAATGTTCCATTTATCGACCAACTATACGCATTAGCTCCAGTTGATGTATTGGTAAAAGGAATAGAAAGCGGCACACAAATGGACGAAGGTAATTGTGGATCGAAATTAGCTGTAACAGCTTGAGACATACTCCAAAAAGGAATATAGAATAAGAAAAAAGTAATAAGAGTTCTAGTTTGAAACATAGCTAAGAGGGTATTTATCCTTTTTTGAATTTGAT
>JAHDDR010000056.1 GCA_020629255.1 Saprospiraceae bacterium
ATAGAAAAAAATATAAGTGTTGATATCTTGTTTTCAACACTGAGACCAATATGTTGTGGAAAATTGTTGGTTTGATAAAACCGGTGTGGAGAGACCGGATTATTGTATTTTTGATGAACAAATTTAGAAAAGATGTGTGGACGTTTTTCCAATAATTTGACAGAAGAGAAATTGAAAAAATATTTTTCAAAGATAGAATTAGAGGTTTCTCTTGAAACCAGTTATAATGTTTGTCCGACACATTCTTGCTTGGTCGTGAAGAATAGAGAACCTTATTCTTTTTCTTTTATGAATTGGGGATTGTTACCTGTAGGAAGAAATAAAGGAAATTTATTGGTGAATGCTCGAAGTGAAACGGTTTTTGAAAAAGCGACATTTAAGGAACATATTAGAAACCAGCGTTGTTGGGTAATGGCGGACTCATTTTATGAATGGAAAATAATAGGAAAAGATAAAATCCCTTACCGCATTATATTAAAAAATAAAGAACCTATGGTCTTTGCTGGTTTGTATCATGAATGGATGGATAATGGGATTCCTTATACTGGATTTGTGATTCTTACTCAAAAGCCTAATTTAGAGATGAGTTCTCTCCATCATCGGGCACCTATTATTTTAAATTCTGAGGAAAAGAGAAAGGAATGGATTTCGGATATTTCAGATACTAGAATAATGGAAATGATGGAGGTACCTTTGGAAGATGATGCCCTAGATATATATATGGTGTCTAAGGCAGTTGGGAATATTAGGAATAATTCAGAACATTTGCATCGTGAAATTCCTGAACCACCAAAATTATTTTAAATGAAAGTTGTTGTACAGCGGGTTTCTGAGGCTTCAGTTACTATAAATGGAAAAATCAAATCTGAAATTGATTGGGGATTGTTGATTTTATTGGGTATCGAGAATGCAGATACGGATGAAGATATTGATTGGCTTTGTAGAAAGATTTCTAACCTTCGAATTTTTAATGATGAAAATGGTGTGATGAATAAATCGGTTGTGGATATAGAAGGGGGCTTGATTGTAGTGAGCCAATTTACCTTGCATGCAAGTACTAAGAAGGGGAACCGACCTAGTTACATTCGTGCAGCCAAACCCGATTTTGCTATTCCGATGTATGAAAAATTTTTAAAAAAATTGGAAGTAGTTTCTGCTCTTCATGTACAATCGGGAGAATTTGGTGCGGACATGAAAGTCCAACTTTTAAATGATGGACCTGTTACTATTATAATGGATACCAAAAATAAAGAATAAAAATGACGATTCGAGAAGCTCAGAATATTGTAGATGAATGGATCAAAACTATTGGTGTAAGGTATTATAATGAACTGACCAATACTGCCGTTCTTACTGAAGAAGTAGGTGAAGTGGCTCGTTTGATGGCTCGTATGTATGGGGAGCAATCGTTCAAAACCAAGGAACAGGAACTATCTGCTCCTCAAGATTTGGCGGATGAAATGGCAGATGTGCTTTTTGTTTTGATTTGCTTGGCAAATCAGACGGGTATAGATTTGACGGAAGCTTTGAAAAAGAGTTTGGATAAAAAGACCCAACGGGATAAAGAGCGACATGCCAATAATGAAAAATTAAAATAATTTATGGGACCTTCTGTCCAAATAGCACGATTTCTGGGAATTCCGATAAAATTGCATTGGACATTTTTATTGCTCATTCCCCTTGCCGGATATTTGCTCAATCGTCCGGACATTGGTTGGAATGGATTTTTATTTTTTTGTATTCTATTCATTCTGATTAGTATTTGTGTTATTTTCCATGAATATGGTCATGCCTTGGCTGCTCGGAAATATGGTATCGAAACGGATGATATTATATTATCTCCTCTGTTTGGTGTAGCAAGAATCCGGAAAATTCCAGACAGCCCTTTTGGCGAATTTATTGTCGCCGTAGCCGGACCGATGATGAATATCATGATAGGTTTTATTCTTGTTATTTATTTGCAATGGGCTTGCCCTGGAGCATTGTCTTTATTTGGTCATGAGCTTTACGAATCTATTATGTCTGAAGGGGAACGGGTAAATGCTTTTCCTGAAAATTTCTCCATGGTCGATATGACGATTTCTATTTTAGTTTTCGTAAATCTGGGTTTGGTTCTCTTTAATTTAATTCCTGCGTTTCCGATGGATGGGGGTAGAATGTTTCGAGCTGTCTTGAATAATTTTATGGATAAATTAACGGCTACTAGAATTGCTACGATCGTCGGACAAATTATTTCTTTGCTTATTATTTTTGTTTCGATTTATTACCAGCAATACGGAATTACTTTGGTTGGTCTTTTTGTGTATTATATGGCAACTTATGAATTTAAAATGATCAAGCATGAAATGTTCAGAAATAGATTTGATTTATCCGAAATGATTCGGACGAATTTTACGAAGCTTTCCATTTTTTCTACTCGTTCAGAAATTTCAGATTTATTTATTAAAGGTTTAGAAAAAAATTTTTTGGTTTTTGATGATGATGAAAGTATTATTGGAATTTTATCCAAGGAAAAAATAATTGATTGGATGGCGGATGATGAAAATAGTTATCATCAAGAAATTAAAAATTATATTGTAAAAAGTTTCCCGATGATAGACACTAATATGAAAGTGGATGATGTTTTACAATTAATGCGTGATTTTAATCTTTCTTTTTTGCCCGTAGAAAAAAATGGTAATTTTATAGGCGTATTAGATAGAAATATTATTTATGATTATTTAGATTTACAAAGAAAATTAATTCTGAAAAAATATTAATTATAAGCTACTGAATATTAGTTCATTATATTTTATATGTACTATGCATTATTTTGTTTAATTTCTTGAATCTTTTCCCCAATCTAATTTATTTCGAATAGTCCAAAGAAATTCTCTATTTGGAATTTTTACAAGAGAAATTGTAAAGTTCGCTTTTTTAATAGCGAATTGATAATTAGAAGTTACGGTTTCAAAACGGGAATCCAGAGTGCATAAAAAATTATCGGCGCGACCTTCTACTTCAAAAGAAACAACAGATTCATCAGAAATTACAATGGGTCTTACATTTAAATTATGAGGAGCAACAGGCGTGATGACAAAATTTCCAGAATTCGGAAAAACAATCGGACCGCCACAACTCAAAGAATAACCGGTAGAACCGGTAGGTGTCGAAACAATAATTCCATCCGCCCAATAGGAATTTAAAAATTCACCATTGATATAGGTGTGGATGGTAATCATAGAAGAAGTATCTCTTTTTAAAATTGTAAAATCATTTAATGCAAAATTGGCATTTTTAAAAATATCTGAAGGAGAACTATCCAAGTGTAATAATTTTCTTTCTTCAATACTGTAATTTTTACTGCATAAATATTCGACACAATTTTTAATAAATTCTTTATTTACACTGGCCAAAAATCCAAGTCGTCCTAGATTAATTCCTACAATAGGAACATCTACTTCTTGGATAAAGATCGAAGCATTAAGAATAGTACCATCGCCACCAAGCGTAATAAAAAAATCAATATCCCTAATTTTAAAATCAAGGTGGTTGTCAAATTTTCCAACGGGGCGGGGAAAATTAATTTTATCTTTTATCTGTTCCAGATAAGGAGTATATACGAATGCCATAATATCGAACTCATCCAAAACATCAAAAAGATGTTGGATATAGGCTTGATCTTTTTCTTTATAAACTCGGCTGTATATAACTACTTGCATGGCGAATTAAAAAAATAAATTATAATGTAAATATACTCCTTTTTCTCCCAAGCGATTTATACTATATTCTAATTGTATCACTTTATCAACATAAAGGACAAAATCAATTCCGACTCCTCCTCCAATCAGCCATTCATTGGCAAGAGGGTTGTTTTCAAAATAATGGGGGTCATTTACATAACCAAAATCAGAATTTACAGTTAAATAAATATTGAAGGGCATAATTCTGAATGCTTCAAGCGGCATGGCTTTTTTCCAATTAATCGTTTTACTGAATATCTGATATTTAATACTGGTCTTGAGATAAGCATAATCCATTCCGTCCAAAACATAAAATTCATACCCTCGGATATAATCCTCTTCATATCCCAAAGCCTTATTATTATAATAGGAAGGTTTGGATCGCAAAAAATGATACCGCCCTTTTGTTATCGCACTGATATTATATTTTTTATTTTTTCCTAGAGATTTGAAATAAGCCCAACTAGATTCTGTGAACAGAACATTGCGATCGTTGAAAATTCCCAAGCCTTCTTTTGTAAGGCTGCCTTCAATTAGAAAACCATTCAGAGGATATGCCTTAATGTCTCTTCGATCCCAAGTATAGGTATATCCCAATGCAAAAAATTGTTGTTTCTGATTTTCAGATATAAAAAATTCCGGATTCAGATGTTGAATCGAATCCGCAATGATTCTATGATAATAGGTAGAATGTATGGTATGTGTTTGATAGAGCCCCGGACGGTAGGTCATGCCTGCCCCATACCTGAACCTACGAAGCATGGCTTTGTCATCATCTCTATAGAAAATGACATCATTTTCTTGTGTTGTATATCCCACTTCCTTGTTTCTTGTAAAAAGGAAATTAGTGTTCAAACCAATGGTCTTGGCTTTATTCACAAAAGGGATCACATATTCTAACTCATATTTTTGGGTATAACCTAATTGGATGGTTGCCTTCAGAACATCACGTCTTCCTGATATATTATAATAATATCCCTTCAACCCATAATTTACCCTTTTAAAAGATCGGTTGAATTGTTTCCACCAAACATTGAAATTTCTATCCGCCAATTCAAAAATAGGAATCGGATAAATATACCAAGCCTCCCTTACCTTAATATGGATGGTTACTCGATAATCTTCTTCCCAATTTTTGACATTAAGAACAGTAGTATAGAACAAACCTGTATTGAGAAGAAGTGTTTGGTTTTTTCCTAAGCGGTTAGAGAGTTCAGAAACTTTGATGCTATCCCCAATTTCAAAATCCAATTCTCGGAGAATGGTTCCTCTTCGAGTTTTTTTGCTGCCTTCAATTTCAATCTCTGTTATAATTACAGATTGATACTCTTCTTGTGCATCAACAATGAAAGAAGAAAATAATATTACGATTATTAAATATGTTATTTTTTTCATTATGAAATGAAGTCTTTTTTATGATGACTTATTTCTTTTCATATATTTGGAATGTATAGGGATGCAAATTTTTTTCATCTGGCAGTTGTGGATCATCGACCTTCAAATTCCATTTTGAAAAATCGATTTCTGGAAAAAAAGTATCAGCACCATCAACAGCCAAATCTACCTTGGTTAGATATAAACGATCCCAGTATTCCATACTTGCCTCATAAATTTGTGCCCCCCCTATTATGAACGCTTCTTCTTCGCCATTGTCATAAGCTTTTTCCAAAGCTTGTTCAATATTGTTACAAATTATAGTACCGGATGCAATAAAGAAAGGTTGGCGAGTAATGACAATATTGGTTCTTTTGGGCAATGGCCTTCCTATGGACTGAAAAGTTTTTCTTCCCATAATAATATGATGATTCAATGTCGAGGCTTTGAAATATTTTAAATCTGCTGGTAAATGCCAGGGGATATCATTATTTCTACCCATTGCATTTTTGTGAGCGACTGCTACTATGGCCGAAACTATCATATATAATTTTTATTAAATTGCTTTAAGGTCATTAAATATGGTTCAATTTTGGTATATGATCTATATTGCAGAACATATCTAATTTCTGGGCAAAGATAACTACTCCCATATTTATCTTTACAGAGATCCAAGATAACATTTTGTAAAACCATTGTTATAAAATTAATGAAACATTCAGGAATAAAAGTATTTGCTCCGGCATCTGTAGGAAATGCAATTGTTGGTTTTGATATTATGGGCATCGCTCTTGAAAAACCAGGAGATGAAATCATTGTCCGGTTTTCAGATCACAAAGGACTTCGAATAACTAAGGTAACCGGAGCAAAAGGGCGAATACCTAAAGAAGTGGAACAGAATACTGCTGGAGTAGCAGCCATGAGATTTCTAGAACATATCGGTGAATCAGAGAGAGGTATTGATATGGAAATACATAAGAAAATGCCTTTTGCAAGTGGATTAGGGTCGAGTGCAGCAAGTGCAGTGGCTGGTGTGTTTGCAGTTAATGAGTTATTGAAAAGACCTCTTGAAAAAAGGCAACTCTTACCTTTTGCTGTTCAAGGAGAGCAAATTGCTAGTCAAGCACTTCATGCAGATAATGTTGCCCCATCCTTATTGGGAGGAATAATTTTTATCAGATCGAATAAAGATTTGGATGTCCATCGAGTACCCAATCCACCAGGATTATATGTTACCGTTATCCATCCACATATAGAAATTAAAACTGCCGATGCGAGGAATGTTTTGAGTGAAAATATTACACTGCAGCAGCATATAGAACAAAGTGGGAATTTGGGCGGTTTTCTAATTGGATTGCAAAAAGCGGATTTTACTTTAATGAAAAATTCTCTGAATGATGTTATTATTGAACCACAAAGGGCAAAATTAATTCCTGGATTTTATGATGTAAAAGAAGCAGCTCTAGAACAAGGAGCTATGGGATGTAGTATTTCAGGAGCCGGACCTTCCATTTTTGCTTTGAGTTCAAATAGTTTTATTGCCGAAAATGTAGCAACGGCCATGCAGAGAGTTTTTCATCAACAAAAAATTGAATCCAAAGTATTTATTTCTACCATCAATCATGAAGGAGCGTTTAAATTTTAGTCATGAAATTATATAGTACAAAGAATAAGCAGAATATAGCGAACTTATCAAAAGCGGTATTAAAGGGGTTGCCAGATGATAATGGCTTATTTATGCCAGAAGTCATTCCACAATTACCAGAAGAGTTTATTAATAATTTGAAAGATTATTCTTTTCAAGAGATTGCTCTTAAGGTCTGTTCAACGATTTTTCAAGGAGCAATTCCAGAAAGTGATTTAAAAGAAATAGTATATGAAGCGATTAATTTCCCTGCTCCCCTAGTCCAATTGGATGAACAAAAATATATTTTAGAACTATTTCATGGTCCTTCATTAGCCTTCAAAGATTTTGGAGCTAGATTTATGGCTAGATTAATGAGTTATTTTAATCAAGGAAATGATAAGGAGTTGGTGATTTTAGTGGCTACATCGGGTGATACTGGTGGAGCCGTAGCTGCTGGGTTTTATAAAACACCTGGAATAAAAGTTGTTATATTATACCCTAGCGGAAAAGTGAGTCATCTACAAGAAAAACAATTAACCACTTTAGGACATAATATAACAGCATTAGAAGTAAAAGGTACTTTTGATGATTGCCAAGCATTGGTGAAAAAGGCATTTTTGGATAATGAACTTACATCAAATATTAGATTGACATCAGCTAATTCTATTAATATTGCTAGATTGATACCACAATCTTTCTATTATTTTGAAGCTTATAAGCAATTAGAAAATCCAAGTAATGCAGTTTTTTGTATCCCTTCTGGTAATTTTGGCAACCTTACTGCAGGGTTATTTGCCTCGAAAATGAGACTTCCTATCCATAAATTCATAGCTGCAACGAATGCTAATAATGTAGTTCCTGAGTATTTAGAGAATGGAAATTACTCACCAAGACCTTCTACAAGGACTATTTCTAATGCAATGGATGTAGGAAATCCATCTAATTTTGCTAGAATGGAAGACCTCTATGGTTTCACGTGGAACAATATGAAGAAGGATATTGTAGGATATTCTTATAATGATATTGAAACAGAGCAAGGAATGAAAGAAGTAATGGAGCATTATAATTATGTAATTGATCCTCATGGAGCGGTTGGTTATAATGCTTTAAAGGAATATCAACGAGAAAATAAAGGTACAAAAGGAATCATATTAGAGACGGCACACCCATCTAAGTTCTTACCAGATGTAAAAAGAATACTTGGAAAAGAGCCGAATATACCTGAAAGATTAGCAAAATTAGCGAATGAACCTAAAGAATCTTTACTAACGGAGAATAATTACACCCTATTTAAGCAATGGTTATTAGATAATTATTGATTTTTGTTTCACGTGAAACACTTATTTATATTCAAAAGTTATTTGAGGAGAGCTTTTTTCTAAAGGTTCTCCTTTCTTTTGTCCATTAATATCGGCTGTAATGATATTGATTTGATCATCAAACAAGTCGTGTAATAAGGAATTTTTAATAGTAAGGGACTTTATTTTTTTAACTTGCTTTACTTCTATATACATCCAAACAGCATCGTCTTCATACTCTTTCCCTAAAAATTCATACTCTTTTTCTTTATTATTTACATCGAATTGGACATTCTTGTATAGGTATTGACCAATATAATAATCTGATTTTTCATGTTCATCTTCTGAATTTAACTTCAATTCATAAGGAATTCCTTCAGAAATTGCATCTTCTAAATCATTAGCAAACACTTTTATAGATACTTCCAGAGACTTATTTTTCTCATTGAAGTAGATTTCAGTTAAAGCGAAATGGAAATCATGTTCGAACTGAACTAAAAAAATAACCAATAAACTATAGTAAAAAAGCATAATAATAATGTTTCACGTGAAACTAAAAGAATGAAAATAGATGTATTTAGATTGAGGAAAAACCTTATTTTTACCAGATAAAATAAAATTTTAATACCATGAAAATACATTTTAAAGTTATCATTTCTTTTGTAATCTTGCTATTTTTTAACCTTACATTAATAGCTCAAGAGAATACAAATGTAAATAAGTTCAAACAACTAGGACAAGAACTTCCTACTCCTAATTCTTATCGTTCAGCATCAGGTGCTCCAGGCCATGAATATTGGCAACAAAAAGCAGATTATGTTATGAATATAGAGCTGGATGATGATAAACAAAAGATATATGGTGAAGAAACGATCACCTATTATAATAATTCGCCGGATGAATTGGTTTATTTATGGCTTCAATTAGACCAAAATGTAAGAGCAAAAGACTCAGATTCTCATAAAATAACAACCAATAAAATAGGTGAAAAAATGAGCTTAAGTCAAATTAGCCGCATGATGAATGACTTTGATGGAGGGTTCAAACTCGAATATGTTCAAGATGAAAAGGGAAACCCTTTGCCTCATACCATTAATAAAACAATGCTGAGAATTGAAGTTCCTCAGCCATTAAAAAAAGGAGACTCGTTTACCTTTAGTATAAAATGGTGGTATAATATTAATGATAGGATGGAGATTGGCGGTCGTTCTGGTTATGAATATTTTCCAGACGATGATAACTATCTATATACTATTGCTCAATTTTTCCCAAGAATGTGTGTCTATGATGATGTAAATGGTTGGCAAAATAAACAGTTTTTAGGTCGAGGTGAATTTGCTTTGGTCTTTGGTGATTATGAAGTAAATATAACTGTACCAGAAGATCACTTGGTTGCAGCAACAGGAACCTTGCAAAATGAAGATGAAATTCTTACTGAAAAACAAAAACAACAATTAGAAAAAGCGAGAAATTCATTTAAAGACTTAGTGATTGTATCATCACAATCTGAAGCAGAAAAAAGAGAAAAGACAAAAAAGAAAGGAAAAAAGACATGGTCTTTCAAAGCAGAAAACGTTCGAGATTTTGCTTTTGCTTCTTCTAGAAAATTTATTTGGGATGCGATGGGTGTGAAGTTGAATGATGGCCGAGTTGTTATGGCGATGTCAATGTATCCAAAAGAAGGTAATCCTTTATGGGAACAATACTCAACAAAAGCAGTCGCCCATACTTTGAAATGGTATTCTCATTATACTATTGATTATCCCTACCCTGTGGCATGGTCAATTCATGCTGCTAGAATCGGAATGGAATACCCAATGATTTGTTTTAATTTCGGTAGACCTGAAAAAGATGGCACATACAGTGAGCGTGTAAAATATAGAATGATTGGAGTAATCATTCATGAAGTAGGACATAATTTCTTTCCTATGATTATTAACTCGGATGAAAGACAATGGACTTGGATGGATGAAGGTCTGAACACCTTTACACAATATTTGACAGAATGTCAATTCGAAAGGAACTTCCCTTCCCGTAGAGGGCCAGCTCATAAGATTGTTGATTACATGAAAGGAGATAAAAATAATATTGTTCCTATTATGACCAATTCAGAATCGATTCTTCAGTTTGGAAACAACGCATATGGTAAACCTGCTACAGCTCTAAATATATTAAGAGAATCTGTAATGGGTCGAGAGCTTTTCGATTATGCATTCAAAAAGTATTGTGAGAGATGGAAATTTAAACATCCGGAGCCTGCTGATTTTTTCCGAACTATGGAGGATGCATCAGGGGTAGATCTTGATTGGTTTTGGAGAGGTTGGTTCTATACCAACGATCATTGCGATATTGCTATGAGTGATGTGAAGTGGTATAAATTAGATACTCAAAATCCAGATAGAGAAAATATGACTAAGAAAAAAGAACGGGAAGAAACAACGGTTAATATTAGTGATATTAGAAACAAAGAAGAAATCGAGAAAACGTATGACGAAATGGATCCAAGTTTAAGAGATTTTTATTCTACTTATGATCCTTTAGATGCAACAGTTTTGGATCGTCAAGATTATAAAGAATATTATGAATCTTTGTCAAAGGATGAAAAAGCATTGTTAGATGCCGGGTATAATTTTTATGAAATCACTTTCGAAAATATAGGTGGTTTGGTAATGCCCATTATTTTGGAATTTGAGTACACGGATGGAACAAAAGAAGTTCAGAGAATTCCAGCAGAAATTTGGAGACAGAGAAATGAGAAAGTAGCCAAAGTTTTTATCAAGAAAAAAGAAGTCAAACAAATTACCCTTGATCCATTCTTAGAAACAGCAGATACAGATGTAAGTAACAATTATTTTCCAGAGAAAGAAAGAACCAGTAGATTTGAGTTATTCAAAAGAAGAAGTTTCTCAGGAGAGAATCCTATGCAAAGGGCAGAAAGGGCTAAAAAGGTTAAAAAACCTTGATAATCAGTTGTTTATGGTTTTTAAATAAGAAGGTAATAGCAATATTATCTTCTTATTTTATATTAAAATGTTGATTAGTAAATAATTACATATTTTTATTTTGAAAATAAAACAACTTAAATACTTTTTACTCTTCATTCTACTATTTGATGTAGTGTTTTCATTTCTCCAATTTTATGATGATCCTATAGGAGGAGATTTGATAGCTATAGTCCTACCCTATGATAGTTATCAAGATGTATTAGAAAACCCTTTTGGATTTAAAGTTTTTGAAGGCGGAAAATACAATGCACCAAATCGATATTTCATTCATAAATCAATGCAAATTTATTTTACGAATGTTCCACATTTTTTCCATTCATTTTTACATCCGATAGATAGCCTTTATTTTGCTTCGGCATTGTTTAAAATAATAATACAAATTTTTCTTATTTATATTCTGACATCCTATATCACTCCTAGATCCAAAATTTCGGATCCAAATTTTTTAGGAATAGCATGTCTTATTTCCGCCCTCTTCCATTCAAACAAAGGTTATTACTTTTCTTTCGGAATTATAGATACGACTATTTCTTATACATTTTTTTATGCCTTTCCTATTTGTGTTTTATTATTTTTCTTTTATCCTTTTTATGTGAAATTATTGGGTTATGAAAAAAACGAAATATGGAGTATCGCCAAAAAAATAAATCTCTTTTTGTTAATTATATTTCTAGCATTTAGTGGTCCACTCATAGGACCTGTTTCTATTCTAGTTTGTGGATTAGGATTATTTTTTCTTTTTATCAAGGGCATGAAAAAATCCAATCAAACTACATTTTCTCAAAAAATAAAAGATAGCATAAAATCCATCCATCATTATTATTTAATTTATTTTTCAATATTTCTATTGTTTTCATTTTATTCGTTTTACGTAGGAACGTTTAATATTGAAAATCCAGAAAATATTTCTTTAAGCATATTATATGGTAAATTGTGGCAAGGAGTAATATATCACCTCACGAATAAGTTAGCCTACCCCATTTTAATTTTTGGAATCATTTTGAATCTTTATGTAATAAAAAAGAATAAAATAAATTTATACTTCGAAAAATATTATTCCTTCATATTATTTTTGTTGTTATTTTCTTTATTCTATATTTTATTGTTGCCCTTTGGTGGGTATAGAGATTATAGACCCTTTGTATTAAGATATGATACTTTAATACCTGTATCATTATCTTTCTTTTATATTTTTGGAACAACAACTTATTGTATTTTAAAGAAAATGGAAAAAAGTAAAATGTATATTTTATTTTTAATATCATTTTTTATTTTTTACGCGGTTGCTGATCCACTTAAAGGAGAATCAAAAAAATGCCAAGTAAAAACATTTTATAAAATCAGAGAATCGAAAGAAAAAATTGTGGAAGTAGAGTATCATTGTGATATTTTAAGTTGGGTAAAAATTGAGCATCCATTAAATTCTAAAGACATTATTAAAATGTTGCAGAAATGGAATATTGTAGAAGATGAAGAAAAAACATTTTATCAAAAACGATAATAGACTAAAATGAATAAAAACTACCACCATATCAATCCAGAATTTTTGACGATTGCTCAAGTAAAAGAAATAATTCATTTTGATAAAAAAATAAAATTATCAAATGAATCTAAAAAAGCAATTTTAGATTGTCGGAAGTTTTTAGAAAAAAAACTGAAATCCAATGATACATTATATTATGGCATAAATACGGGATTCGGTTCTTTATGTAATGTAAAAATAAATGAAAACGAAATAGAAGCTCTTCAAGAAAATTTGGTGAAGAGCCATGCTTGTGGAATTGGAGACGAAGCACCTAAAGAAATTATCAAACTTATTATTTTATTAAAAATACAAAGCCTTTCTTATGGTCACTCCGGAGTAAGATTAGAATTAGTACAACGACTCATTGATTTTTATAATCATGATATCTTACCCATAATTTACCAACAAGGATCATTAGGAGCATCAGGAGATCTTGCTCCTCTTGCTCATTTAAGTTTGGCATTAATTGGAGAAGGAGAAGTTTATTTTCAAAATAAGAAAATAACAGCAGCAAGAGTTCATAAAAAAATGGGGTGGGTTCCCCTTACATTAAAATCTAAAGAAGGCTTGGCTCTTTTAAACGGAACCCAATTTTCATTGGCATATGCATTATGGTCATCCTTGCACTCGGATCGATTATCCAAATATTCTGATATTATTGCAGCACTTTCAATAGATGCTTTTGATTGTAAATTAGAACCCTTCGATTTGAGGGTTCACACCAACCGGCCACATACTTGGCAAGTAAAAACAGCCTATCGAATCCAAAAAATATTGCAAGGAAGCGAAATCATCGAACAAGAAAAAATAAATGTTCAGGATCCATATGCCTTCCGATGTATTCCCCAAGTACATGGAGCCAGCAAAAGTACCATAGACTATGTACGCAACGTTGTAGAAACAGAACTGAACTCCATAACAGATAACCCAAATATTTTTCCTAATTCCGATGGCATAATTTCTGGAGGGAATTTTCATGCACAACCTTTGGCATTGGCTTCCGATTTCCTTGCCATTGCCCTAGCAGAATTAGGAAATATTTCTGAACGCCGATTGTATCAACTCATTGGTGGGCAAAGAGGATTACCTCCTTTTCTAACTTCAGGAGCCGGTCTTCATTCGGGTTTGATGATCACCCAATATACTGCAGCTTCGATTGCTAGTCAAAACAAACAGTTATGTACACCCGCTTCTGTAGATTCCATCGTTTCTTGTAATGGCCAAGAAGACCATGTAAGTATGGCTGCCAATGCCGGAACCAAATGTTACAAAGTGGTGAATAATTTAGAATCCCTTTTGGCTATCGAATTAATAGCGGCAGCACAAGCCTTAGAATTTAGGAGACCTTCACAATCATCAAAAATAGTAGAAAAATTTTGGGCGGATTTTAGGAAAACGATTCCTAAATTAAAAGAAGATAGAATACTTTATAAGGATATGCACCTAGCTGTTCAATTTCTGAGAAACACAAATCCATCGGCTTATATACCAAATTAGATTATCATCTTTAAACATAAATACATATATATTATTGGATTTCTTTTTTTAGGAATTCATGAATTATCCGCACAATTACCTAAAAACTGGGGTTTGGAAACCCAAGCACATTGGGGTAAAATAGTTAAGCATAATTCTGATATTTTATTTGATGTAGAAAATCCAAGTATTGGATTAGAAATAGCATTAAAATATCAGACCCATGGAAATGATGATTGGAGTCAATTTCAACGCTATCCCCAAATGGGTTTTTCATTGATTTATTTCAATTTAGGAGATAAAAATATTTTAGGAAATGCCTATGGTTTATTTCCTCATCTTACGATTAATATGCTTCGAACCCCAAAAGGATTTATTCAATTTCAATTCGGATCGGGTCTAGCATATTTAAATCGCCCGTTTGATTATAACCAAAATCCAACACAAAATGCCATTGGCTCTAAATGGAATAATATAACAGCATTTCGATTTGATGGAGGTTATCGAATTAATGATAACCTAACAGCTCAGCTGGGTTTCGGACTCACACATTTTTCAAATGGAGGAGCACAAAAACCGAATTTAGGAATAAATATTATTTCAGGAACAGTAGGCATAACGTACACTCCAAGTGTTACACCTCAAAACGAATTTATTTATGATGAAAAAAAATTAAATATTCCCCAAAAAAGATGGGGATATCAAATGCATTTTGATTTGGCTTATCGAGAATTTGCAGAATCTGGAGGTCCTCGTTTTCCGGTGTACATTGGTTCCGTTGGAGCAGTATTTCATTTTAATGCGGTAAATAGAATGGTCTTTGGTTTTGATGCGGAGTACAATCAAGGAATGTACCATTACGTCAATCACATATACTCTCACCAACCTCCCAAAAAATTAAAAAAAGACGCATCAAGATTGATGTTTTTTGTAGCGGATGAATTTATGTTTGGAGATTTTGGAGTTTTTTTACAAACCGGAATTTATTTACATAAAGGCGAAGGAATTTCTTCTAGTATTTATAATAAATTATCAGTACGATATTATTTACCACCTATTGGAAAACCAGCCACTCGTTTTTTTGTAGCAGTTTATTTAAAAAATCATTTAGCTGTAGCAGAATATATTTCTTTTGGAATGGGAGCCCACTTATAATTTTGTTCTAGTAATTAAAAATTATTTTTCAATTTACTTTTTCTTTTATAAGGAAATTTCATTTCCAATTTTCCCTTTTCTTTTTGTTCTACAATAACGTAGACCATAATATTTTTTTTATTTATTTTTTCAAAAGTCAGTCCATCGAAATAAACTTTATTGGAGGTAATTTTTAATAAAGGAAATTCAAGAGCACCGCCCCGTTCTTCCCATCCCGTAAGGGTTTTATCAAAATGTAAAATACGAAGCATAAGAGTTCCATTCTCTTCAGTAATAGTCAATATTTCATAAAATTGAATTTCATTTTCTACCATTAATTTAAAACTTCCCATCATAGATGGACCCAATGGTGGTGACCATATTTCTTCTGTGATGCCACCAAAAGAAGCACCTTTCCAATGTCCAGTTATCCATTCTATGTCCTGTAACGTTGCTTTAGGAGAAATAGAATTTTCTGTTTTTTCAATGGTATTCGGAAATGTATTTTGCCCGGTTAACGAACTTAAAAAAATAAATAAAATTAAAAATAGAAAATATATTTTTTTAAAATCGAAATAATTCATGTCGTATTTTTTTAAATAAATTACCGTTTTACACCTTTTAAATTTGCACCTGGAAAACGACTGCCTTCTAAGTTCGCACCCGTAAAATCAGCACCTTCTAAATTACAATTTTCAAAATCGGTGTTTTGTAAATTAGCATTCATGAAATTAGCATTTTTTAAACTAGCCCTAGAAAAATCAACTCCCTTTAATTGTGTTTCTGCAAAAATCGTTTCATCCAACATAGCATCTGTAAAAAGAGAGTGACTTAAATCTGCTTCGGAAAAATCAACCCTTTTTGCATAAGAGCTGCAAAAATTAGAAAAAGGTAAATCGGTTTCAATAAAATCCAAACGAGGGGGAATATGTTTTCTTTCAAAATTAGCTTGTTCTCCTTCCTGATTTTTTGTCCCTGTATAAATACCAATCACCAAACCAGAAACATGAACTGTTTGCCAACGGCCCCCCGCACCCCCCGATGCCAAAAATAAATGATGATTTTTCATCATCGCATCAAATTGGGGTCGGGTAATCGGTTTGCTCGACTGAGCTATACTTTGCATTTGTTGAGTTTTTAAAGCAGCAGTACTATTTCCATTTTGATCCGATAAAGGAAAAATATCTTTCAATAAAAAAATATCCAAATCCAAAATGTGATCTTTTGTAAAAAAAGAAGTCGGTGTTTTTAATACAGGAGAACGATGCCCCGAAAATTGGTGATAAAAATTTTTTCTCCGACTAACAGCTCCTTTGTTGGCTAAAATAAATTCGAGGTAGGAAGAAAAATCCGTAACCTTAGAATCCGTGTAGCAGGCTTGGTGGTCATCACCTAAAATAACAGGAGGATTGGAAGAACCATCCAAGAAAAAAGCCATATCATAATATTTATTGAAAGCATCAAAAGGTTTTAATTTTTGATGAAAGTCGAGACTACCATATTTTTTATCCAAAAATTCTTCCTCCTCTTCATGGGTCATGAAATCAAAATACACCTGCTCTTTCCAATCGTGTAAAAAAGCGGAATGTATCGGTTGGATCATAACGGCTCCATCCTCAGGATAATAATCATGATATTGCCGATAGAAATCCAAAGGCTGTTTTCTTTCAAAATGAACCTCAGAATCAAATTGTTCGTTTAATGTATAAATCCAAAGAAGCTGTAAACCATTGGTTTGTTGATAAAATTCACGAATGGAAGAATGTAGGGAATAGCCCAGAGCTTGTTCCACTTTTTCTATTTCTTGATCCGATGCAGGAGGGAATGTGTGGAAATGAGTGACCTGTACTTTAGGATGCTCTCGGAGTTCTTCCACCATTTTTTGGAACCGTAACAAATAACTTTCCATCATAAGGTTTAACTTTTCCTTAGTGGAAAATGGGTTTGTTTAATCATACTTTTCATATAGAATTCCCGTCTATATTAGGCAATGAATTGTTTGATGTAGAATTTTGGGTAAAGAATTATAACAATAACTGCTACTCTAAAATACAAAATTTTCAAGAATTAAAATAATTTGGTGTCATTTTTTAATTATTTTGCGTAAAAAATTAACATGAGAATACTACAAATCCTACTTTTTATTTTTCCATTCCTATGCTTTACAAATGGGATAATGGCTCAAAATAATACGATAGTAATAGGAAAAATAAAAAATATGGGTTTGGTCGAGGATATCGAATTGAGGGTAGATGAACTATATATCAACGGTAAAGTAGGGAGCTATGCAACTACTATTAAGGAAGATCACACCTTCGCTTTTGCTTTGGAAATCAAGGCACCACAAATGATAAAAGTTGTCTATTCCCGCAATACGACCGATGTCTATCTCGAACCGTATGATACCCTTTACATGGAAATCGATGCCGAAATTTTCCCTTACGAAATCGGTTTTGGCGGAACGGGCGGATTCAACAACAATCTATTGGTGAAGTACGAAAAGAAATTTCCCAAAAAGAAAAACATATTCGAATACCTACAATATAGAACGGGAGTGCATTGGTTCAATGTACCGCCCAATCTGGATGCTATGATGCAACGGATGTCCCCCGAATCATTTGCAGAAAGTATGGAAGCCAGAAAAAATGAACGAATCAGATTTGTTCAAGAATATGTGGATGAAAACCAAGGAGGACTGACCGATAAATTCATTGAATATATAGAAACGGAAATTAATTACGAATATGCCTATTATATGTTGTGTTATGGAAACGCCTTCAAAAACAAACACGACATTAGCCGTGATTTTTTTAATTACTTACTCGAATTTCCCTTGGAAAGTAACCAAATTGGAAACCGTTATTATAGGGAATACCTAAAGGGATACTTGAATCATCTCTATATAGATTTATTTGGCTATGATGTTGAAAATATCTATCAAGGAATTTATGATTTGGCAGAAACACAACTATCCGATTTGAGTCTTTCTTTTTTCCAATCCGAATTAATTACCCAAGCATTGTACAAGAAAAAAGTGGATGCGATCTTGGATAAATATTACAGTTTCCTGAATAACAACCCTTATTATGAATTCAATGATAAAGTGATCCAGGCCTATCAAAAAGTGATGAAATATCATGCAGGAAGCCCTGCCCCATCTTTTGAGTTAAGAACCCTGGATGGTAAAAATATTTCCCTTTCGGACTATAATGGAAAACCCATTTTTCTTAATTTTTGGGCAACGTGGTGCAAACCCTGCATCAAGAAAATGGATCAACTCCAAGCATTTCAAAAAGACTTAGAAAAGCAAGGCGTCGTTTTCATCCATGTTTCTTTTGATCGGAAAGAAGAAATATGGAAAGAATCGGTAGAAAAAAATAAATATGCGGGTATCCATGTCTTTTTACCCGAAGCAACCGATGCAGATATTTCGAAATCATATAATGTACGTGCGATCCCTCAATATTACCTGATCGATAAGAATGGAAATTTCGCCGAAAGCCCCGAAAAAGGAACCGACATGGTCGAATTAAAACAAAAATTAGAATTTTTACTGAAGTAATCCGAACTAACGTGTGTACTTAGCATTAGAAAAATATTTTCAACTGCATTCGGTCTTGAGACTATTAGCTGAAACAAAGCAGGAAATAAAATGTAGTTGTACTTTTTTTAGATAGAGTTACTGATTTCTTTCTTTTTCACAAGTATAGTGAATAAATTTCGTTAAGAAATCCCGAAGCCTTGAAAGGATTTTAGGAATTGATGAACGGTTTTCGGCCAGAGGGAGAAAAATACCTTGAAAAAATGCATTTTTTGGGTTCGTTTTTGTGCAAGCAAAAAGGAACAAAGTCATGGTTTTATGGATGGTCAATTCTTTTGAAAACCTATAGAATAAAAGAGTTCTAGTCCTTTATTCTATTTCAATGACCATGAATTTATAGATTTAAACATCAAAACAAAATATGATAAAAGGAGTTTAAAAAACAAATCATTCAAACAACTTACTCATATCCTCCATATCATAAGTAACAAAGCAAGACCGCCCATTCGGGCTCTTATACGGAATAGTACAAGCAAACAATTGATCAATAATTTGCCGCATTTCTTCAGTAGTAAGAGATTTCCCTCTTTTAACAGAAGTACTATAAGCCATAGAACGAGCAATATTCTCCTTGATATTGACAGATAAATCCACATTCATTTTATACTGCTCGATCAGCGAATCTATAAGTTGTTGCTCATCTGCACCAGAAGAAATCCCCGAAGGCATACCATGAATTACAAAAGTATCTTTGCCCAATTCACGAATATCAAAACCGATGGCATTGATATCCTCCAACATATCTTTAAGAATAGGAACATCGGCAGGAGCGATGGTGATGGTTCTAGAAAACAATTCCTTTTGGGTAGCAGTTTGTTGCTTTTCCAAAACTTGCATATAGCGTTCGTAAAGAATACGTTCATGGGCAGCTTGCTGGTCAATCAACATAAAACCCGAACGAATCTGGCTAACGATATAAGTGTTATGGATTTGATACGGCGATTTTTCCTCCTTGGAAAAAGTACCTTTCTGATCATCGAATTCATTGTTTTCGGATGCCTTAGATTCTAAAGTAACGGTTTCCTTTTTTTCATTTTGGTCATCTGTTTCAGCCAGGTCGAGTCCATCGTATAATTTTTGCCAATTTTTCAGATTATTCTCTTGGCGACGGCCTTCCTTATTGATAGAGGAAGAAGCCTTATAAACGGCGGGCGAAGAAGAAGGCTCTTTTTCAATTTTAGGATATTGAGGTAAAATATTAGAAAAAGTACGATCGGATTCAAAATCCAAAGTAGGAGTAATATTGTGTTGAGCCAAAGCATGGCGGATGGTCACCTTCAAATAGTTATATACTAAGCGTTCGTCATCAAACTTGATTTCCTGTTTCGTAGGATGAACATTGATATCGACCCTAGCAGGATCAATTTCTATGTATAATACATAAAGCGGATAATGCCCCGAAGGAAGCAGGTCCTCATAAGCCGTCATAACCGCATGGTTCAAATATCCACTTTTTATAAAGCGATCATTCACAAAGAAAAACTGTTCGCCTCTGGTTTTCTTAGCGAATTCCGCCTTCCCCACATACCCCTTGATGGTAACAATATCTGTTTCCTCCTCAACAGGTACTAATTTCTTATTGGAATTTTGCCCAAGCAAACCGACTATCCTTTGCCTCAAATTGCCCTCTGGCAGATGGAACATTTCCGAACCATTATGATGCAAGGAAAAGAAAATATCAGGATGAGCCAATGCCACCCGCTGAAACTCATCTATAATGTGTTTCATTTCTACAGTATTGGATTTCAAGAAATTCCTCCGGGCCGGTACATTGAAAAATAAATTTTTCACTGCAAAAGCAGTGCCTGTAGAACATTGGCAAGATTCCTGTAATTTCACTTCGGATCCTTCTAGAATAAGGCGGGTTCCCACCTCATCATTCATTCTTCGGGTACGTACTTCTATATGGGCAATGGCAGCAATAGAAGCCAAAGCTTCCCCCCGAAATCCCATCGTTCGGATAGAAAATAAATCTTTTGCCTTTTTTATTTTTGAGGTGGCATGACGCTCAAAGCTCATTCGCGCATCCGTTTCAGACATACCACAACCATTGTCAATGACCTGTATTAGGGTCTTGCCTGCATCTTTTACGACCAATTTGATACTTGTACTACCCGCATCCACGGCATTCTCCATCAGCTCCTTTACTACAGAAGCAGGTCTTTGAATCACCTCGCCCGCAGCAATTTGGTTGGCGATAGAATCAGGTAATAATTTTATAACATCTGCCATGCAGAAAATTTAGGTTTACTCCAGCATATCAATAATTTCAGGCATATACATATCCCAAAGAAACAAACACAAAACGATTAGGAAAATTAAAATAAGGAGCAATCTTATATTGGATCGAATAATGGCCTTTCTTCTTTGTGGTTCGAAGGATCTCCCATTCCCACTTCTAGTAGACAATTTATGAGCAATCCTTGCCTTGGTGCCCTCAATATTGTCTTGAGCCATCAACTCTGCCTTTTTTAATCTCTCTTCCAGTTCCGCCTTGTCGGCATCATAATATCTTGGCAAATATTCATATTTACGATGTCTCGGAACCCTGAAAAAATTCATCCTCAATCCCATAACTTATCTTTTTATTGTAACGGTAATCTTTCTTAGAGGATGTTTAAATTGATCACTTTGTGTTAAAAACATCCTTTTTACGATTATACTTCGTTTCAAAAATGCTCATTTAGCTTTGGCTAAACTCTGCTTTTTGAGCCTAGTCTAATCAAAAAAATGATTGTTTCTATCTCCAAAAGCTAATTTTAAACATCCTCTAAGAAAGATGATCGTTACGATATTTGGGTTGTGTGCCTCGAATAAAATTCAAGATATGGCTATTTCAAGAGTTGGGCAACATATTTATCCCCAAGTTATCCACACCTGGATATAATAAGCTTGGCAGTTGTGTAAATTGGATATACCTTTGTGGCTCATCTCGAAATCGGAGGGTCAAGTCTAATGAGTGATAAAATAAAACACGAATGCGGAATAGCATTTATCCGCTTGCTGAAACCACTTTCCTACTACTATAATAAATATGGTACAGCCCTTTATGGGCTGAACAAGTTGTTCCTTCTCATGCAGAAAGAACGGAACAGAGGACAAGATGGAGCAGGAATTGCCACAGTTAAATTAGGAATGAAACCGGGCAAACGCTATATCAGTCGGCATAGGAGCAACAAGAAAGATTCTATAGAAGAAATTTTCAATCATATCCATACCAATTATTTCAATAAGCATAGCGATAAGCTCCCTCATTCGGGTTGGCTCAAAGAGAACCTTCCCTTTACCGGAGAATTGCTTTTAGGGCATTTGAGATATGGTACACATGGTCTCAATAGTATAGAATCTTGTCATCCATTTTTAAGACAGAACAATTGGATTTCTAGAAATTTAGTATTGGCGGGAAATTTCAATCTCACAAATGTAGATGAGTTATTTAATACGTTGATTGGTATCGGTCAATACCCAAAAGAAAAGTCTGATACGGTTACAGTCTTGGAAAAAATCGGACATTATCTAGATGTTGAAGTAGAAACCTTATACAATCAATACAGAAAAAAAGGCTTCGAAAATCCTCATATCAATGATATGATTTTTAAGAATCTGAATGTGCAAAACATCCTACAAAATTCTGCCCGCGATTTTGACGGAGGCTATGTGATGTGTGGTATGATTGGTCATGGTGATGCTTTCGTTATGAGAGATCCCGGAGGTATCCGTCCTGCCTATTATTACCATGATGATGAAGTTGTCGTTGTGGCTTCGGAAAGACCCGCCATCCAAACCGCTTTTGATGTCCATATTTCAAAAATTAAGGAACTCCCTCCGGCTCATGCTGCGATTGTAAAATATGATGGGCGTTTCGATATATTGCCTTTCACCCAACCGAGGGAACTGACATCTTGTTCTTTTGAATCGATCTATTTTTCTAGAGGAACGGATCGGGATATTTATTTGGAACGGAAAAAATTGGGAGAAGTATTGGCAAGCAGAGTCTACGATGCGATTGAGGGTGATTTGGAAAATACAGTTTTCAGTTTTATTCCCAATACAGCCGAAACTTCCTTCTTAGGATTGATAAAAGGGCTTGAATCCAAATTAAACGAAAGTAAGATAGAGCAAATTAGAAAGGAGAATGGAGGATTGACAGATGAAAGAATTAAACAAATTTTGGATAAAAGGGTTCGGGTCGAAAAACTCATTGTGAAGGATGCCAAGTTAAGAACCTTTATTGCGGATGATAATTCTAGAGATGAATTGGTGGCTCATGCTTATGATGTCACCTATGGTATAGTTAGAAACCATGTGGATACCTTGGTCTTGATTGATGATTCGATAGTAAGAGGAACGACCTTGAAAAAGAGCATTATCCGAATAGCAGCTCGATTAAGACCCAAAAAAATTATCATTGTTTCGGCAGCACCACAAATCCGTTACCCGGATTGTTATGGTATAGATATGTCCAAGATGAATGATTTCGTAGCATTCCGTGCTTTAACGGAATTATTGCGAAAAGATAAAAAGGAACACTTGCTCCATGCCACATATGCTAGATGTAAGGAATATGAAAATTTACCCGTCGAGCAAATCGAAAATCAAATCATAGAATTATACGATACCTATACCCAAAAAGAGATTTCAAATCAAATTGCAAAAATCATCACACCGGAAGGGATCGAACCTGAAATACAAGTCATATACCAAAGCTTGGAGGGACTGCACGAAGCTTGTCCCGAACGAAAAGGAGATTGGTATTTTTCAGGCAATTATCCTACTCCCGGAGGGAATCGGGTGGTAAATCGAGCCTTTATGAATTTTATGGAAGGAAAAAACGAAAGGGCATATTGATTACTTCCTAAGAATTATATTTTTCAATCACTTTTGCACAGGCGGCAT
>JAHDDR010000243.1 GCA_020629255.1 Saprospiraceae bacterium
GTAACCTTCTGATCCGTAGTCAGATGCTCTATCCAATTGAGCTACGAAGCCTGCTCATATTTAAGCGGATGCAAAAGTAAGGCATATTTTCCTAATACACAAAGTATTTAAAGGAAAAAATACAGCTAATTTTCACCTCCTATCAAAACCTCTAAATTAGTGAAATATTCCCATGATTCCAAGATTCGACTTCCATACCAAGAAAAAGCTTCCCCATCGACCAAAAGAACCTTCTTTCGGGTCTTGGTTTCGAGTTCTTCTAAATGTTGTGTGGCAAAGGGGTAAGGCTCTGAAGAAAGCAGAATGTATTCCGTTTCAGTTTGTCTTAACTGCTCTAGGGTAACTTGAGGGTATCGATTGCTCGACTTGAATACATTTTCGAAACCGGCACATTCTAACATATTGGAAATAAACGTATCTCCACCAATGGTCATATATGGTTTTTTCCATATGAGGTATGTGCATTTTTTTAATGGCCGATTTATTTCCGGTTTTAATCGGGCTATTTTCGAAACCAATTCTTCCGCTTCATCTATCCTATCCAACACCAAGCCCAAACCCCTTATCATACCGAGTGCATCTTCATAAGTTTTCACATCGCTCACCCAGACTGGAAATTCTGCCATCAATATTTCCAGCCTTTCTTTATCGTTCTCCTCCTTATTGGCAATGATTAAATCCGGTTGTAATTTTCTGATTTCCTCTACTTTAAAATCCTTAGTCCCTCCTATCCTTATCTTTTCTTTATACCATACTTCGGGATGAACACAAAACTTAGTGATTCCCACAACCTCCTCATCCAACCCTAAATCGTGAAGCAATTCCGTTTGGGATGGCACCAAAGAAACGATACGTTTTGGCACGGAAGGCAAAGACACCTCCCTCCTCATTTGATCCATAAAAATCATAAATACAAATTAAAGGCTTAAGTCTTAAAAAACGGTCGTACAAAGCATTAAAAATATAGAAAAAGGCTCTCGTGTTTCTATTTTATTCCATTCCTCCTTAGAATACGGGGAAAACCCCGCTTTTAATCAAAGCCAAATCATATAAATATTGTACTTTTGGGGGATATTTGAGTATCTTGGTAGAAATAGTTCTTGTATTTGTCTTTGAATACATATTTATACCCAACTTTTCACAAGACTTATCTATTATTATATTTAAGAGATAGAAATATCAAACATGAAATGGAAAAACATCAAATCCTTATTTGTTGTTGAAGAAGGAGGCAAGGATAAAGACGATCAGAAAATCGCTCCTCCAAAAACAAAGGATCAACCAGAGGAAGAAGGGAACTCGATTGTAAAATCTACTACTTCTAATGATCTTGTAGAAACATCAGATACTGTGCCTCAAAACATGACCGCAGAGAAAGGTCAGATAAAAGAACAGTTTGTGGAACATCTCCTAAAGGCCATCGAGACCAACAACATGGATGGAATTGATTATTTGGAGTTCAAGAACACGCTCCAATCTTTCAAGAAAATGCCGATGGATGAATCCCTTCGATTCCAATCCGCCTTAACGGCAGTAAAAACTATGGGAGCATCCGAAAGCAAAATTTTTGAATCCGCCGAATTTTACTTGGGTATTTTAGCAAAAGAAGAAGCCAGTTTCAAAAAAGCGGTAGAACGAGGGAAGAAGCAGAAAGTCGAAGGAGAATTACAGCGCATCGAAAATTTAAAAACGGCCCGAGCCGATAAATTGAAAAAAATTGAAGAGCTCAAAGCTGAAATCGAAAAGATTACAAAAGAAATCAATGGTTCGTCTGAAAAAGTGATGGCCGACCAAGTAAAAATAGATTCCAAACGGAATCATTTTTATGCGTCTTATGAATTTGTGGTGAACCAGATTAAAAACGATATCGCCCAACTCAAACAATATACCCAACCAACAACCAATAACGATAACGATAACGATAAAAAATAGTATTATACCATTATGGCAAATGAATTCAAACCAAAATCATTTTGGTCGAGACCCGAAGGTAAAACCGGGGTTATTTTTGGAATAGGAATTTTAGCAGCAGTCGGATTTGCCGTTGCTTCTTTCCTTCCTGCCATCATTGCATTAGCCGCCAATACCCTTTACTTGGGTTTAATGCTTATGGCATTGGCTGCTATCATTTATATGGTCTTAGACCCTCGCATGAGGAATCTTGTTTGGTACAGTTATAAAAGTATCATGAGGTTCATCACCGGATTGTTCGTTCAAATCGACCCGATTGGCATCCTTAAAAGTTATGTGGAAGACTTGAAGGACAACCTTCGAAAAATGAACAAGCAGGTGGGCATTCTAAGAGGCCAAATGCACAAACTAAAGGAGATCATCAAGAATAATGAACGCCAAATAAAAAGCAATTTGAATCTAGCCAACCGAGCCAAGCAACAGGATAAGAAGAACATCATGATTCTTAAATCCAGAAAGGCGGGTCGTTTGAAAGAGTCGAATGTTAAACTGACGGATCTTTACAAAAAAATGGAAGTCCTATATCGTGTATTGACTAAAATGTACGAGAACTCCGAAATTTTATTGGAGGATGTAAAGGATCAAGTCATGGTAAAGGAGCAGGAAAGAAAAGCGATTATGGCTTCTCACTCTGCAATGAAATCTGCCATGAATATCATTTCCGGTAACAGTGATAAAAAATTGATGTTCGACCAAGCTTTGGAAGCCATCGCTGATGACGTGGCCAATAAAGTGGGAGAAATGGAACGTTTCATGGACCTATCTACCAATTTTATGGATTCTGTGGATCTTCAAAATGGTATTTTTGAAGAAGAAGGATTGAAAATGTTGGAAATGTGGGAAAAAGAAGGGGAATCCCTTCTTCTTGGTGACGAAAAACAAAACCTTTTGGAGGCGGCCAACGATGAAAGAGTCGAGCTCGATTTGGAGGCTCCTATCAAAAAGCCCATTCCAGAACACAAAAATCAATACGATAATTTCTTTGATTTTGAATAATGCTCTTTAGATGCTAGACTTTTAGATACTAGAATCTAAAATCTAATGGCATCAAGACAACATCAACAATAACATCTTTAAATTTAAAATTAAGTAATAAAATGGCAAGACGACGGCTAACTCCCCTTTCAAAACTCCTTATTGTTCTTTTGATTGTAGGGGGGATTTTCTTCGGAGTTCAATATTTGTTAAAAAATGGATTTCTTGGCGACGATACCGGAGATATCGGAGACAAGGAAGATCCTAAAATCAACCAACCTAAAACCGACATCAAAGACAACAGCAAAGACGATGTTATAGATATCGGCGTGGTAACTTGGGGCGGCTATGCTGCCGGGCAATATTGGAACAAAGGTTTTGATGCCAATACGCAATCTAATTTCTATCAAGATTATGGTTTCAAAGTGAAATTCCATGTTCTAGATGATTTCAATGGCTCAAGGGATGCTTTCAAAGCTGGACAAGTCGATTTATTATGGGCTACTATTGATGCTTTCCCCACAGAATCTGGCAATTTACCTGGCAACCCAAAAGTGGTCTTCCAAGCGGACTGGAGCCGTGGTGGTGATGCCATTGTGACCCGTAGAGGTATTCGTTCTGTAGCGGATTTAAAAGGAAAGAAAATTGCTGTGGGTGAATTATCTCCTTCACATACCTTCTTGATTTGGTTGTTGGATGCGGGTAACCTGAAAACATCGGATGTTGAAATCATTAAAATGAACAATGCTATTGATGCTGCCGCCTCTTTCAAGGCTGGTAAAGTTGATGCTGCTGTGGTTTGGAGTCCTGACGATCAAGATTGCGTAGAAAGTGTTCCTGGCTCAAGAATTCTTCAAAGTTCTAAGAACGCTTCTCATATTATTGCAGATGTATTTTATGCTAAAGAAAATTACATCAATGCCAATA
>JAHDDR010000057.1 GCA_020629255.1 Saprospiraceae bacterium
GCGTCCACTCTCAATTCGATATCTTTTGGAGAAAATTCTTTTCGGATATATTTTAATAATTGAATTTCGTCTTCAAAATCAATGGCTCCTATTTTTAATTTGATGCAATGAAAACCTTGTTTTAATTTTTGTTTTATTTGTTCTAACATAAAAGATTTTTCTCCCATCCAAATCAAACCATTAATGGGAATGGGGGCTTCTTTTTTTGTAAAATCGGAAGGAAACCATTCGAAGGGGTTTCGGGCTTCGACATCTTTTTTTAAAATTTCCAAACCAAAACGGATAGAGGGAAAATCTATTAAATCATGATCTAGATTCCAATTATTTTGATTTATCTCCTCGCAAACAAAGGTTAATTTATTTTCGTATTCTTCAAAATCATCAATGCTTAAACCTTGGAGCAAACCACATTCTCCTACTGCTATTTTTTCATCCTGTTGGTAGAACAAAAACCAAGAAGATTTTTTCTTCAAAATTCCTCGAGACGTTCCACTCGGTCGTTTGAAAATAAGTGTATATTTTTTCCAAAAAGATTTTTTCATAATATTTGTCCGATTCCGAAAAGCAAAACAAAAATTAAAGTTGAGATCGCCATTTGTTTCAAATAAGGATCTAATTTTCTAGGATCTTCAAATTCCCAAACAGCTCGTGCATTTATCAAAAACAAGGGTAAAGAAATGAGGAAAAGCCATTGGTAATAATTCGTAAAATTATTTATTACATAAAAAATGGCAGATGCCCACCCTACAAATAATAATAACCAATGGTAATAAACAGCTTTTTTTCTTCCCAGTCTTACCGGGATAGAATATTTACCTGCTTTTTCGTCAGATTCAATATCACGGATATTATTGACATTTAAAACGCCCACTGCAAAAACGCCACAAGTCAACGCTGGCCAAATAATATTGAGACTTAAATCATGGGTTTGTAAATAATAGGTTCCCACTACAGAAATTAATCCAAAAAAAAGAAGAACGGAAATATCTCCGAAGCCCATATAACCATAAGGATTTTTTCCTACGGTATATGTTATCGCTGCAATTAACGACAAGAAACCCAAACCCAAAAAAGCTAAAAATTCATTAACGGATTGAAGGGAAAAATACAACAACGACAAGCCCGACAAAAAAGATAAAACGCCAAAAATAATCATGGCTTTTTTCATTGCTCCCGCAGAAATCTTACCTGCTTGGACTGCCCGGCTCGGCCCAACTCTATCTTCACTGTCTGCACCATTTTGTGAATCGCCATAATCATTGGCTAAATTGGAAAGTATTTGGAGCAGGAATGCGGTCAGAAGTGTCAATGAAAAAACAAGGGCATTAAATTTATTTTCTGATGCGGCAATAAATCCTCCCATTCCAATACAAGCCAAAGCCAGTGGTAATGTTCGTAAACGGAATGCTTCTATCCAATATTTTATCATGTCTTTCTTTTGGTTCAAAAAACAAACGGTGTATTCAAATTCGTAACAAAAATAGGATCACAATGTTTGAATCTCATAAAAGCTTCCATTTTTTTTGTAATTTCAATTTGATGAAAAATTATTTTTATAACATATTCATTGTTCTTGCTTTTCTATTCTTGAACGATTTGGATCTAAATGGGCAAGTGGTACAGTTTCGCCAAATAGAAGAAGACCATGGTCTGCCCTTATCGAATACCCATCGTGTTTTTTCCGATGACCTCGGGTATGTATGGATCGAAAACAAAGAAGGATTGTCTCGTTTTGATGGTGTTGATTTTAAAGTTTTGGACTGGAACGATATTCCATCTGTATCTAATATCGACAGTCTCCAACAAGTTATCTTGGGAAGGAATAATAAAATTTATGGCATTCGGGATAGTGAATTATTTTTTTGGCAAAGTCCTTGTCCTATTTATCGGACAAAAAAAATAATTACAGTTTCCAATGGAATTTTTATTCATCACACCAATGTTTTTGATGAATCGGAATTAATTTTTGTTTCCGAAGGCAATTGCTTGAATTATCATTTAAACGAAAAAGGTTTCGAAATAAAACCTATTGGGATACAAGGCAATCTTCCAAGCGAAAAACAGTTGCTTCATTTTTCTATTGTCCCTTTTTCCGATGAAGAAATTATTGTGAATATCCCCCATCAAAAATTATTGCGTTCTAAAAAGGGAGACAACCTATTAAATTTTAATGCATATACATTCAACATTATCCCAGATTCAGAATGTATTTTTTCTTCTAAAGAAAATGAGAGCATCGGGTTTATTCGAAATGATTCTATTATTATCCAAAACAATAGTTCTATTAAAAAAATTGCTGTTCCTAAAGAATTGGAAAAAATTATTTTTTTAGAATCCTCCTCTAATTCTATTTTTTTTGGCAATTCCAAACAATTGTTTTTGTATGATTTAATTTCAAAAAAAACAATTTTTATCAATCCTGAATTACACCTTACATCAAGCATAAATCACATAGGGATTGACAAGGAAAATAATTTATGGATCAGTTCTGAAAAAAATGGGATTTATTGTGTGTTCCCCAATCGTTCTACCGAACAAGGTTTACTTGGTAAATCTACCATCCATCATTTGTTCAACACAAAATCTCTAGGTTTATTGGCTGCATCCGACGAAGGACTTTTTATTATCTCAAGTAGCTGGGGTAAATTCCCATTAAAAGAAGGACAGCAACCGCAAGCGTTTTATATTAATGAAGACATTAAAAATAATATTATTTACATTTCAACGAACGAAGGAATATATTCCATCAAAAATGGGATTCCTGAGTTGTGCCTTCCAAAAGAAAAAAATGTCCATTCTTTCTTAACAGATGACAAAGGTTATCTTTCTTTTTATAGAAATAAATTTCTGCATTCTTATTTAGGCTGCCATTCCCAACCCTATTCTTGGCCTATCCCTGATTATGATATTGGTTCGTGCCTTTATCAGGATCACAAAAAAAGAATATGGCTAGGTACAGAAAAAGGGCTTTTAGTTTATGATAAAAACACTCCTATTCCTAAAAAAATAAACACGAAAAATGGCTTGCCCCATTCAAAAATAAATGACATAACACAAGATGAGAAAAAAAATATTTGGATAGGAACAGATGGAGGTTTAGCCAAAATTTTTGGAGACAGTTTTGATGTAAAAATATTTAAAAACCTCCCGTCATTAAAATGCAGAAAAATAATTGCAGCCGAAAATGAAAAATTATGGGTAGCTGATCCCAATGGAATTTTCGTTTTTGATCCTTTTCAAAATGAAAATTCAGAACGTGTTCATTTTCCTCAAATCCAAACCAACACTATGTTTTTGGATGAAACAAAAAAATTATGGGTGGGCACTAACCAAGGGTTATTCATGCACGATCCTGAACGTCCTCATATAGAGGACAATCCTCCAGCTCTCGCTTGGCGTCATATTTTATTAAACGATAAAAAAATAAATCCAACAGAAAATCCAGATTTGAATTTTGATGGCAAATTAAATATCGGCTATACCTCTATTGTTTTTAAAGATGCTCATTTAATTTCTTATCAATACAGATTAAACAGTGGCGTTCCTTGGCAAAATACAAAAAATAGAGAAATTATTTTTTCTAATTTACAACCTGGAAAATACAATTTACAAATCAGAGCTAGAAAACCGAGCAGCGAATGGAGCACACCCCTTGAATTTCCTTTTTGTTCTTTAGCTCCTTGGTGGAAAACGTGGACATTTATTATTTTTTCTACATTAGGATTATTATCCATTTTATTTTTAACCTTATACATTATCCGTTCAAGAGAAAAAAGAAAAATCGAAACGAATAAACGGTTTGCTGAATTAGAACTAAAAGCTTTGCAGGCTCAAATGAATCCTCATTTTATTTTCAATACGCTTAATGCCATCCAGCATTCCATTTTAAAAGAAAATACAAAAAAAGCCAACGAATCATTAAATAGTTTTGCTTCATTAATGCGACTGTTTTTGGAATCTTCAAAATCAAAATATATTCCATTATCCGATGAAATTCGAATGCTGAATCATTATTGTGAATTGACTCGTTTTTGCTACGAAGAACAATTTGATTTCAGCATAAAAATAGATCCTGAAATTGATGAGGATGACACAGAAATTCCTAGCATGCTTTTACAGCCTTATGTAGAAAATGCTATTCGACATGGTTTATTACCCAAAAAAGAAAAGGGGAGTCTTGATATTTCTTTTTCTTTAGAAAATGATAAATTATTTTGTCGGATTTTAGACAATGGTGTAGGTAGGGCGGCTGCAAAAAAAATAAAAAATAAATCTAATCAAATTCATAAATCGGCGGGTATGTCTATTACGAATGAGCGAGCAGACATCCTCAATGAAATTTATGCGTCGGAAATAGATATTAATATCGTTGATTTAAAAAATAAAAAAGGGGATGCTTTAGGAACCGATGTTCGGATTTCTTTTTTATTGGATTAATCTGTATTTAAAAACATTATTCTTTAAGCCGTTTTATTTTTGCCCCTAATGCATTTAATCGGGTATCTATATTTTGGTATCCCCTATCAATTTGATTGACATTATGGATAATGCTTTTTCCTTTGGCAGACAGGGCAGCAATTAATAAGGCCACCCCCGCTCTGATGTCGGGAGAAGTCATGCTGATACCTCTTAATTGATGGACTCTATTTAACCCGATAACGGTGGCTCTATGTGGATCACATAAAATAATTTGCGCACCCATGTCAATTAATTTATCCACAAAAAACAATCGACTCTCGAACATTTTCTGATGTATCAAAACACTGCCTTCTGCTTGGGTCGCCATCACCAATAAAATACTCATGAGATCAGGCGTGAAGCCCGGCCAAGGAGAATCATAAATAGACATAATGGAGCCATCCATAAACGATTGTATTTCATACGTCGAATGCTCCGGAATGTGAATATCGTCTCCTTTTATATTTATAGTCAAACCGAATCTTTCGAAAACGGGTAATATATTTCCTAATTCTTTTACCTGACAATTTTTGATGGTAATATCGGATTGGGTAATCGCTGCCATACCGATAAAACTTCCTATTTCGATCATGTCGGGAAGAATGCGGTGCTCTGCTCCTCCCATTTTTTCCACCCCTTGTATCGTTAATAAATTAGAGCCTACTCCTTCTATTTTTGCTCCCATTTTATTCAACAATTTGCAAAGCTGTTGGACGTAGGGTTCGCAGGCAGCATTATAAACTTTCGTAGTTCCTTCGGCAAGAACAGCTCCCATAATTACATTTGCCGTCCCGGTTACCGAAATCTCATCCATCAGGATATATGTTCCTTGTAATTTTTCTGCTTCGACGGAGTAAATTTTTTGTTCTTGGTCGTATTTAAAGGCTGCACCCAATTTGATAAACCCTTTGAAATGGGTATCCAACCTCCGTCGTCCAATTTTATCGCCTCCGGGTTTAGGCAGTAATGCTTTTCCGAACCGACCGAGCAAAGGACCGACCAACATAACCGATCCTCGAATACGTTGGGCATTTTCTACAAAATCGGGAGAATAGAGATATTCCAAATCCAAATCGTCGGACTGGAAAGAGTATGTGTCTTGTGCTATACGTTCTACTTTTACGCCCAGACCTTTCAGTAGGACAATGGCTCTTCTTACATCTACAATATCAGGAATATTGGAAATTGTAACCACATCATCGGTGAGTAACGTGGTACATAAAACTTGAAGGGCTTCGTTTTTGGCTCCTTGTGGAATAATTTCACCGGATAGCCGATGTCCTCCTATTACCTCAAAATAATCTGATGCCATGTTTTATAAATTTGAATTAACTCAATAGGTGTGCAAAGTAATAAATGAAAATGAGTAAATGAAATTGGATTTCATTTACTCATTTTACCTATTAGATCGTAAAAATTCGTAACGATTAATTTCTTCTTCTCCGATGGTTGTTATTGTTATTCCGACCGTAGCCTCTGTGGCTTTTATTATCCCTATGGTTTCGATAATTATTGTTTGATGAATGCTTTCTTCTAGAAGAAGGTGGAGCTGTCACTTCAAGAACCACATCTTCGCCCAATTCTAATTGTCCTTTAGAAATAGATTTCAAATCTCCTCGAATTACATCATCATTTACATTTAATTCTTTGTGCCAATTCCTATAAGCCATTTTCATATAGCTAGCAATGGTTTTTACAAAACCATCTTTAACCGGACCATCTTCCATTTCTATGGCTTTTTTAATCATAGAACGCACATTCAAGCCATAATGCCTATAGCGGTTTACTTCTTCAGGATAACTTACTTTATCGGGCTTGCGAAGACCGACTTCATTGGTAGAAATACCTTCTGGCAATTCAATCCCCAAATCATCTTCTGCAATCATAACTACATGTTGCCAAAGCTTTAATTTGGAATCCGCTACATTTCTACTCTGCGGATGCATTTGTTGCATCAAGTTGACGATCCTATTCAAATAGGTTTTCCTTTCTTCTTTATCTTCTAATGTGAAGGCATGTCGGATCAATTCTTGAATATTTCTTCCATATTCAGGAATAATTAAAAGATCCTTTTGGGAGTTGTACTCCATAATAATTCAATATTTGTATTTGGTAGGTATAACCTACACTTTAAACGTATTGTGGATTATTCCACAGTAACTGATTTTGCCAAATTACGTGGCTGATCAACATTACAACCTCTCATTACTGCAATATGATATGATAATAATTGCATGGGTATTACAGAAATAAGGGGCGTGAACGGCTCCAAAGTGGATGGGATTTCAATAATATAATCCGCAATTTTCTTCATTTCAGAATCCCCTTCATTTACTACAGCAATAACCACGCCTTTCCGTGCTTTTACTTCTTGCACATTACTCATGATTTTTTCATGGGCACTTGGATTGGTTGCAATAACAACAACCGGCATATTCTCATCGATCAATGCGATAGGGCCATGTTTCATTTCTGCGGCAGGATATCCTTCTGCGTGTATGTATGAAATTTCTTTCAGTTTCAAAGCACCTTCCAATGCTACTGGGAAATTATATCCTCTACCTAAATAAAGTGCATTATCTGCATTTTTCATTTTTTCAGAAATTATTCTGATTTCGTCATCTGAAGATGTAAGCGCTTTATTTACTTTTTCAGGTATTTGCCCTAATTCTGTAATATATTCTTGGTATTGTGTACTTGAAATCGTTCCCCTTTCATTCGCCAGCACTAATGCCATTAACGATAGCAAGGTTACTTGTCCGGTAAATGCTTTGGTAGATGCCACCCCTATTTCTGGTCCGGCATGGATATAAGATCCTGCATCGGTAGCCCTGGCAATGGATGAACCTACAACATTACAAATCCCATAGGTCAGTGCTCCCATTTTCTTCGCCAATTCCAGAGCAGCCAGCGTATCTGCTGTTTCTCCGGATTGTGATATCGCCAGAACTACATCCCTTTCAGAAATAATAGGATTCCTATACCTGAATTCGGATGCATATTCCACTTCAACCGGTATTCTTGCCAAATCTTCGATGAGGTATTCAGCAATCAGACCAGCGTGCCAAGAGGTACCACATGCTACAATGATGATTCTATCTGCATTGCAGATCTTATTCTTGTATTGTGCCAACCCTCCCAATCGAGCCCATCCTTCCTGAACACTCAAGCGCCCCCTCATGCAGTCGTCAATGGTTTTAGGTTGTTCATAAATCTCTTTATGCATGAAGTATTCGTACCCTCCCTTTTCTATCGCCTCTATCTTCATGTCAATTTCATGAACAATAGGAATTTTTACTTCTTCATTTTGAATATTGACAACCTTCAAACCATTTTCCCTAGAAACAATTGCAATTTCATTATCATCTAGGTATACAACTTGGTTGGTGTATTCAACAATTGGTGTGGCATCAGATGCCACAAAAAATTCTTCTTCGCCAATACCGACAACAAGAGGACTTGATTTTCTTGCTGCTACCATTTTATTCGGGTCCAATCTATCAATTACAACAATGGCATATGCTCCTACAACTTTTGTAAGGGCAATTCTTACTGCATCCTCTATTGGTAAATCTCCTTCTTTTTGGATTTGCTCGATGAGGCATATTAAAACTTCTGTATCTGTTTCGCTGGTAAAAGTATGTCCTTTGGTTTCCAACCAAGATTTAATGGTTGCATAATTTTCGATAATCCCATTATGTATAATGACCAACCGTTCTGAGCCCGAAAAATGAGGATGGGCATTAATATCATCCGGGGCACCGTGTGTTGCCCATCTAGTATGACCTATCCCTAAATTCCCTTTGATGTTTTTATCTCCGATGAAATTTACTAGGTCGTTAACCTTTCCTTTCTTTTTGTAAACATTCAAGGCGCCGTTGAGCAAGGCTACTCCCGCACTATCGTATCCTCTATATTCCAATCGCCTCAATCCTTTAATAAGGATCGGGTATGCTTGTCTGTTTCCGATATATCCGACTATACCACACATAATAATCTAGTTTTAGTGTAAGGAATTTGTTTGTTTTGTTTCCGAAATCGACTTGTAATGGCTCTAAAATAGTAATTTATCTTAAAGTCTCGTATATGCAAGGTTTAATTTCATAGGATAAACGGAATGTCCTGGTCCAAAAAAGGCTCCCCTATAAGCAAATTGATTTTTTAGATACACCTGAATATATAAGTCGTTGTCATTTAATTTGCCATCAACAATATCTTGTAAATGGTTAGAAAGGTTTAGTGCATATTTCCGAACGGTTTGTCCATTTTCGTCAACCATTGTTGCTGTACCACCATACAAATCGACATCTTGAATTAAGATCGCATCTGTAATATCTTGAATAAATACAAAATTTCCATTCTCATGTAATCTTGTTAATGCCATTCTATACGGATGGTTATAGGTAATGGTATCGTCTCCGGGAAGATCGGCAAACGTAAGCTCCAACTCCGCTTTATTTACAACGATATCGCCTAGGTTTTCAATATGCGGAAAATCCACTTTTACATGATATCCTGACATACCTTGGGCAAAAACTAAGCTATCTCCCATAGTTGCATCATCGATAAATGGTTCGCTGGAGGCTCCTGTATAACTATGCTTAAAATTATTGTGCTTTGTTCCTAGGCTTACCACCCTATATGTAAAAGTTTTTTGCTGTTCATCTTGGGTATAGTACAATTGCATGTAAGTATATACCGACCTAAGGTTAAACCCTAGAATACAAGAATTATTTTGGGCAGGTTGCAATTTGATGCCTTTGAATAAGGCCCTGAAAGTTTGATCATTTTGATACAACTGATTGGCTTCGACACTATCCTGTGGCATTAACTCATCTCCCAATGATAGATCCAATGGTATCCGGATATGTGCGGCTTGGGTCAATGTATCATCTTCTTCTATTACTTCTAATGTTTGGGATGGCTTTGGTGTAAAGTCCAATTCTCCTATAGGGTTAGGAAAAACATCGAATTCTTTATCAGAATAATAAAATTCCTGATTGTAATCCATTGCTTCAGACAATCTGTACACCTTCATATTATGTGGCAGAAGAGTATCTCCATAAGTCATTCCATCATTATATCCTAAAGATAGAACAACGGAGTCTAAAACGGCATCGGTAAAATCAACTTGGGCAAGGGTACTATTAGCTGTAATCCCCAAATCGAAGTAAATAGCAGATTCTGATACACCAAAAATAGGATCATCTATATAACCAAAGAGATAGGTATCGGGTTGGTTATCTACTACTCTGGTATGTGTAAAAATAGAATCTTGTTCAACGGTTGCTGCCCGGATTGTTATCGTGTCTGTAAAATTGATGTCAGAAAACTGTTCTTCCAACAACTCGGAACCGATGGCAGTTGGGTCATTACAAGAAGAGGCAAGTATAGCAACAATTAACGCTACACAGCCCATGATAGTGGTTTTTAAATTTGTCATTCTAAAATTTTGAACTATTCAACTTTTTCTTCTAGTAAAGAATTGTAGAACTCCATATATCCACTCAGTAGATTATCTTGATCATCTGAAAAAGGGAGGAATGGCTTTTCGGTTGCTTCCAGATTACCGACCAAACTTTCATCAATATTTTCGCTACCTTGTATTACAGCATCTGAATATTTGGCAGCTCCTTCGTGTAGTGTAACATTCGACCCATTAGAATATACGTCTAAAATACTACTAGACATTTCATTAATGGATGCTTTAGTAACGAAGTTTTCACTAAATGTGTTGCCCAAATCGTAATCGTATGCCGAATAAATTAATTTGGTGTCTTGAAAAAGTGGTTCGTGTTGATAAGCTGTTTTAAGATAAGCCGGCACCAAACTGGTCATCCAACCGTGGCAGTGGATGATGTCTGGTGGCCAACCGAATTTCTTAACCGTTTCCAATACTCCCTTACAGAAAAATATCATTCGATCTTCATTATCATCGAACATTTTCCCTTCAGAATCTTCAAATACGGATTTCCTTTTGAAAAAATCATCATTATCCAAAAAGTAAACTTGCATTCTTGCTTGGGGCAATGATGCTACTTTGATGATTAATGGGTAATCATCATCATTTACAATAATATTCATTCCCGACAAACGAACAACTTCATGCAGTCTATGTCTACGTTCATTAATAACACCATAACGGGGCATCAAAATACGGATTTCCATTCCGTTTTTTTGAAGGTGTTGTGGTAATTTATTAGCGATTTCGGATATTTCGGAAAGAGCCGTATAAGGCTTCATCTCTTGAGTGACAATTAAGACACGTTTCTTACTCATACATCTTGATCTTTAATCAAATCCTCTCTAAAACTCAAAAAGGTTTGCAAATATAGGGAATTTAAAAGACTTCCCATATCTACATCGTGCTTTTGGCTTTTATTAACTTGCTTTTATTACAAAAAAGACTTGTCAATTGTTGCAACAGGTCATTTCCTTTTTAAAGATTAACGGAAAAACAACAATCTTTGGCTATCGAAGCGAAGAAGAATCGCAATCATGATGGTGAATACTAAAAGGGAAGACCCCCCATAGCTCATTAGGGGCAATGGTATACCTATAACGGGCATCAGCCCCATTGTCATGCCTACATTTATTAATAGATGAATGGATAATATCCCCGCAATCCCATAAGCATAGACCCGAGTGAATTTGGAGCGTTGCCGTTCTGCTATAATTGAGATTCTGAGTAACAATAACATATACAGGATAATTACTCCTGTTGCACCTATAAACCCTTGTTCTTCTCCAACTACGGTGAAAATGAAATCTGTATGTTGCTCCGGAACAAAGTTGCCTTGTGTCATTTCTCCATTCAAGTACTGCTTACCTAGCAAGCCTCCAGAACCTATCGCTAATTTGGATTGCCGAAGGTTGTAGTATGAACCTCTAGGATCTGCTTTTTCTGGCATGAGCCAAACATTGAGGCGGTCTCTTTGGTGGGATTCTAATACATTATAAAATAAATAATTGATTGAATAGGTGAATGCCGACATAGCTATTGCTGCAACTAAAAGCGACATGGACAATTCTCTTTTCTTCGTAATGAAATTCATTACAAGGGTGGCTAGCAGGTATCCCCCTGTTCCTAACAAAACATATAATGTGTGTTCTTTAAAAAAAAGCAATGCGGATAAAAGAACAGCAGCATAGGAAATCCGCCACCAAAGTTGCGGGCTAAGATTTATCATGCCAATGGCAGATGCAATCAACATAACAAACACCATTACTTGCAAGGGGTCGTAAATCAAGCCCAGTATAAAAAGTAAAACCAATACAATTCCTATTACATAAAGGATAGGGCTCAAGCCTTCTCTAAATAATGGGATCATCAAAGCGAAGAAAACGATGGCTGAACCGGGATCGCCTTGCAATACTACTAAGATGCAAGGAATCATAAAAATACCGATTGCCACCAATGCTGTACGAGTATCTTTTATCGAATTTTGGCTGCTCAAATAGGTTGCCAAGGATAAACAAGTGGCTAATTTTGCCAATTCTGAGGGTTGGAATTTGAAGCCTCCCGGTAGTTCAAACCATGATAATGCCCCATTGGTAACAGCACCATAAGCCATGACCAACAACAATAGAAAAATGGAAAAACCATAAATCAAATAAGAGATAGTTTTGAAGAATTGGGGTTCTATGAATAATATTGCCGCTCCGGCAATAGCAGATATCAAAATGAAGAGGGCTTGTTTTCCTGCTTGGGTATCCAAATCAAAATAACCGGTAGGAGCAGCTGGATCGTAACCTGCGGCATAAATCATCAGCCAACCTATTACTGCCAATCCAAAATAAATCGCCAATGTCCATGGGTCAATATCAAAATATGATGATGTTCTCCTACTCAAGTACCTCTTACTCTTTTAATAATTCTTCTAATATTCCTTCTTTCATGGCGAAAGAAGAAACAATAATGTTTTTTATTTCGGTTTTCCGAATGACAAATCGAATTAATTCCATCGCCACTACAATCATATCCGCTCTCTTGTTGGGTATCGTTTCCATACTTAGTCTTTCTTCGATTGTTGTGTGGACCAAACTCTTGTACAGTGGATCAAATTCGCCTACCTCAACGGTAGCACTATGCTTCTTTTTCTTAAAGTTCGGTAACGCCGTACCCAATACATCGAAAGTTCCTGAAGCACCCACCAAGGCATCAATATCATGTTTTTTCAACTCTTTTATAAAAGGCTGGAGTTGTTTTTCCAAATGTTTTTCCAAAACACCCAACTCTTCTTTGGTTATCGGGTTACTATGATGGAATTTTTTAAACAAAACCGCTACTCCTATCGGAAAGCTTTCACTCCAATATACTTTATGCGCATCGGCGATGATAAACTCCACACTTCCGCCACCAATATCCATGATGACAATTTTTTCATCTTGAAGGGTAATCGCTTGCATTACTCCTTTGTGGATAAGACGTGCCTCTTCTTTTCCAGGAATCAATTCGATGTTTATTCCAATCCGGTTCTTTACCTCCTCCACAAACAGAGGTCCATTGCTTGCTGTCCGAAGGGCTGCCGTACCGAAGGCTTTGATTTTTTGGACACCTAACTTCTCAATAGTCCCCTGAAAAGAACGGAGTGCTTCAATACCTCTTCGAAAAGGAGCCTCCCCAATTGTTTCAATCCCTTCTTCTGCCAGTTTTACATAAATCCGTTCCTTGTGCAACTGCTCTTGGGATGTTCCATTTGATTCTACAGCCAACAGATGGAATGTATTCGTTCCTAAATCAATTACAGCACATTTTTTCATTTCCATCTGTTTCTTTTTAAATCTCTATTGAGGCGATTGCGTTTTGATTTGCCTTAGCATATTATTATAAAAGGCAACACCTTTTTCATCCATATAATTGGCGGCAACCGGACGGTTGTTTTCGTATAAAACATAGTAGGCACAACCCTGTCCTAAATGAGCACTCAAATGACCAATCTGCTCTCCTTGGCTCTTGGCGAACATCAAACAAATTTCGGGGCAGTTCATGTTTTCTACCTGAACATCCGGAATCATGAAAATCAAGTTTTGTTTCGCTCCTCCTCCTTGTACATTTACACTAAACCCTTGGTTATACACCAAATCCAAATCATCAACAGCATTTACCAGATTGATGATTTGCTCTCTTGACATGGAAGGCAGTGCCGCAGAAGTAGGTTCTTGGGATTGCTCCGGTTCCGCCTCCTTTCCTCCGGTATTGCAGGAAGACAAAAGTAATCCCACAAAAAACATAATAGCGATTGTGTATCTATTCATAATATGATTTTATCTAAAAAAAGTATTCTATTCTGAATGTCAGCCAATGCCCTAATAATGGATCTTTATTGACTTCCTTTAACACCGCATTGGTCACAGAGCGAGAGAATCGGAACGTAGCGCCCCAATTCCTCTTAAAAACATAGGTCGCCCCCAAAAGGACATTGACTTCATTTTGTCTGAAATCTTCCGGAGCATATATTGTAAAAATATTGGTAGAAGAATGGATCAGTCTACCATAAGATGCTCCAACATGGAAATCTATATTCCATTCCCGATAACTAACTACAAAAGGAACAGCAATGTAATCCAATTTTATCTTAGATTGTGTATTTGAAGAGGAGTTCTGTATCAACTGATCATTACTTCCCCTCATACTATACAACATTTCTACATGGATGCCTAGTTTTTCCCTTCCGGGAGGAGTGTATCTCACTTTCAAACCGGCATGCAATCCAAGCTTATCATATCCTCTATATTGATCCCCATCCAATTGTGAGGCATTGAACCCTAATACTACTCCCCCCCGGAACAATCTCCCATCCAGTTCTTGTGCATCCATGCTCCAAGAAATCATCCAACAAAAGAGAACAAACAAGAACTTCTTTTCCATATTCGATAAAAATGTTGAACTTTACGTTCGTATAGAATTGTTAGAAACACGAATATAAGATTAAAGAAGGTGAAATATACCAAGCACAACTTGAAAAAGATAGAAGAACTTCTCAAAACCATCGGTTACGAAGTTCGTTTTGAAAAAGGAAATTTCCAATCCGGATACTGTATAGTAGAATCTAGGAAGGTTGCCGTTGTCAATAAATTTTTCGATACGGAAGGCAGAACGAATGTTCTATTGGACATTCTTTCTAAAATCGGTGTCAATCCGGATGATTTATCCGAAGAGGATGCAAAGTTTTTCAATAAGTTGATCCTCAAACAACATAGCGAAGAAGAAAAAACAGAAGCATGACCATTCATTTCTTGGGTACGGGTACTTCCCAAGGAATCCCCATTATCGGTTGTGATTGTGCTGTTTGCCGATCTACAGATTCAAAAGACAAACGACTCCGCACTTCTTGCCTTATAGAAATTGATGGTACAAGGGTTGTGATAGATACCGGCCCCGATTTCCGGCAACAGATGCTTACGGAAGGCGGAAGGGAAATCCATGGTGTTTTGATGACCCACGAACACAATGATCATATTGCCGGTTTGGACGATGTCCGCCCCTTTAATTTCAAGTATGAAAAAGATATGCCTATCTATGGCTTATCCAGAGTACTTGATGCTATCCAAGAACGATTCCCTTATATTTTTAAAAAAGAACCTTATCCGGGAGCACCCGTCATCAGATTAAATCCCATTTCAGACAGTCCTTTTTTTATAGAACGGCTAGAAATCATCCCCATTCATATTATGCATGGAAAATTACCCATTCTAGGGTATCGGATCCAAAATTTCGCTTACCTCACCGATGTCAAATATATTTCGGATAACGAAATAAAAAAACTGAGAGGGTTGGATGTTTTGGTTTTGAGTGCATTAAGATTAGAGGAACACCATTCCCATCTTACATTGGGACAAGCCATCGCTTTGGCACAAAAAATTGGAGCCCAAAAAACGTACTTCACCCACTTCAGTCATTGGTTAGGATGCCACAAAGAAATAGAAACGAAACTCCCTAAAGGAATCCATGCTGCTTACGATACGTTAAGCTTTTCTTTCTAAAGCTAGATTATCTAATCAAAAACCATTATACTTGGGTTTTGAAAAGATGATTTATTTTTTACATCGATTCCTTCTTGTATTTTGTAGAAAATCAACTCCAAATACAAGCTATATTTCGTAACTATGTAAGATAATTCCTAAATAAACAACAGTATTACAAAGCAAGCCCATGCGGGAAACAAATTTCATCAAACAAAAAAAGGATAAATGGATTGAGCTGGAACGAACCATGCGGCAACAGAATCCCGACCCCGATAAATTGAATGATTTATTCGTCCAAATCACCGACGACTTATCCTATTCCCGTACATTTTATCCTAATCGATCGGTAAGAGTCTATCTAAATGGTTTGGCTCAACAAATTTTTTATTCCATTTATAGGAATAAAAAGAGCAGCGGAAACAAATTCCTTTTTTTCTGGACAACCGATTTGCCCAACACCATGTATCAATCCAGAAAAGAACTGCTTATAGGTACCTTGGTTTTTTGGATTCCTTTCATTGTCGGATGTTTATCCGGCTCGATGGGAGAAGAAGAAGAGTTCGCCCGCCAGCTATTGGGCAATGATTATATTGATATGACTTTGTCCAATATCCAGTCAGGCGATCCGATGGCTGTATATAAAGACTCCAGCAGTATAACCATGTTCCTTGGGATTTTCCTCAACAATCTTGTGGTATCTTTCCGGTATTTTATGGTAGGGGCTTTGTTTAGTATCGGTTCGATAGCCAACCTGATTTACTTCGGCTTGTTTGTTGGTGCCTTCCAATATTTTTTCTACGAACAAGGAGAACTTCTTCCATCTTTGTTAGGAATATGGACACATGGTTCTCTTGAAGTACCCGCAGCAATCTTAGCCGGTGTTGGTGGGATTGTTATGGGTAAAGGTTTGGTTTTTCCTGGTACTTATTCTCGGCTCCAAGCGTTCATTCTTTCTGCACGGAAAGGAATAAAAATCATGATCGGAATCATACCTTTAATTTTGGCTGCCGCATTCATAGAAAGTTATATCACAAGGCTCACAGATACACCCAACATCATTAGGGCTTCATTTATTACATTCAATTTTGCAATTGTATTGATGTATTTCGTGGTATGGCCCCATGTTTTGAATACGACCGATTTCAAGAAAAAATGGCCCGTAGTAATGATGGCTTCCGGAGTGGCTACACTTGCCCTTTTTGCTGCATTGTTCATCTTTGGAGTTGATGGACCATTCATCATTACCTTGATTTCGATTCCAACACTGATATTTCTAATCATACAAGGCTTATCCACATTCGGCTTTTTCAACTCCAAGGAAATAGTTGTTGAAGAAGAAAAACTCCAGCCCGATTCCAACACCAACCTCCGATTCGATAGAATCAAGTCTTCTGGCGAAATCTTTAAAGATTCATTCATTGTTTACAGAAAACATCTGTTCAGAATACTAACCATTGGAGTTGCAACTGCCGGTTTTTTCACTGCCGGAGCATTCTTGCTCGAAAAAGGTCTTCCTACGGATATTTTTGCCTATCCAGGAACGATAGAAGGCTTCGTGGAAGATATGTTTAAATTTATTTTTGGCGGCTTGATTGAAGAAAGCGAATACATTGGTCAATTTTTTAATTATAATGGTTCGCTAAACTCCCCTTTATTTATCATCAATACTTTGGTTTATACCTTTATTTCTTATTGGGTATTAAGAGCCGTAAAACATACGCACTACGAATTAACTCAAGAATTGCCGACCAAGCAGAGATGGAGGGGAAGGGTCATCGACTTTGCAAAAGTAGCCCTTGTAGTTCTCATTGCCAATCTCCTATTATTGGCTGGAGATGTTGTCGGGTTTTTCAAACTCCTTTTCATTGTTAGTTTTCCATTTTTATTATTGTGGGCAACCATTATCGTTCTGGAAGAAATTAATTTGTTCAGAGGTATCAGTCGGACTTTCGAACTCTTGTTTACCCGAATAGGAAATACATATACCTTATATATCATATTGGGATTGATTGCCTTCATGGCACTGGTACTTATCTTTTCACCTATCATGATGTTTTTCCTTCAGAATTTAGGATACAATCTTTCAGCCAATCAGGATACAATGGATCAAATCTTAGTGATTATGGTTACCTTTTTAGCACAAACCGTGTTCGGTCTCATTTACGCATTGGTTGTTATTGGTTTCGGCTTATTGTATTATTCCCAAGTTGAAATAAGGGATGCCAAAAGTCTTTTTGTGAAAATTCAGGAAATTGGAGCCAGGAAAAGAATACGAGGATTAGAAAGAGAAGGTTGATCCGATTTTATGCTCTATTAAAATTTAATATTTTGAATCGATATATCATACATATAATTCTTTTCGTACTGTTATCCTTTGGAATATCAGATACAAGCCAAGCATCTACCATAAAAGATAATTATTACGAGAATTCTTTTGAGAAAAGATCATTCGATGACAAGGCATGGAAAGAAGCTGTTGGAGATATCGACTATACACCCGAAGCCATAAAGAAGAAAAAAGAGAAAGAAAACAACAACACCGCTACTAATTCCGGAGGAGGAAGTGGCGGAAATACCGGAAGGGATTTTTCTGCTTGGGACTGGAACGTAGGCACCAGTACTTTATCCGGATTTTTCAAACTTCTGCTTATTATTTTGGCCGTCTTATTATTAGGTATCATAATCTACAGACTATCAGGAGGTGGACTTCTAGAAAACCCAACAAAAGATGGAAGCAAAGGCAAGGTTTCTGATCGGGTAGACATTGAAAAAGTAGAACAAAACCTTCATAAGTCCGACATGGAAATCCTGATTGACCAATCCCTCAAAGATGGCAATTATATGCTGGCAGTGAGGCTTTATTATCTTTGGGCCATCAAAGAATTATCCAACAAGCATTTCATCAAATGGAAGAGAGATAAAACCAATCGTGATTATGCCCGAGAATTGCGTAAAACCGATCTTCATCCCTCCTTTAGAAAAGTGACTCGAATTTTTGAACGGGTTTGGTATGGAAACCAGAAAGAACTGGACCAAAAAAGTTTTGGTTCTATCGAAGCACAATTCAAATCTTTTGTAGAGAGTATTAAACGGAAATAGGCTTGTTTGTCGGCCAACATATTGTCTATTTGGATTTACAAAAAACAGGCAGCTCACACATTCGGAAAGTACTTGGTGAATTGCCCCAAGAAAAAGGAACCAAACATCCGGAACATATCACTTTTTCGCAGTTGCCCGATGGAGCAACATCAGATTGGGAAGAAAAAATAAAATTGGGTAGTATTCGAAATCCTTGGGCTTGGTATGTTTCGTTATGGGCATACGGGTGCATGGGTATGGGTTCCATCAGGAAACAACTCTGCTCTTTTGATTGGAATTATTTCTACCATAAAAACAGAACGCTCTCTTATTGGCAAGTTCCTCGTAGAAAATGGAAGGAAACTTATAAAGATGTTCAAGCTAAAGCATTATTCAAAAAATGGTTGGAAATGCTTTTTTCCCGTCAACGAAAAATGGATCTGATTGAATATGCCCGAAGCCCGATTTCTTCTCTTGCCGGTCTTTACACCTACCGCTATCTTAGGCTCTATTCTAAAAATTTCCATCATCATTTTGAGAACATTAATACTTGGGATTCACTCCAAAAATGGGATGAAAATCACAATATGATTGACTTTATGATTCGACAAGAACACCTGAATAAAGATATCCTAACCTTTTTATCCCAATACAACATCCCCCTACCAAACAATATTGATCAACTGACCCGAGAAAAAACCAATACTTCAGAACACCTCCATTTTTCCCATTATTATGATGATGAATCATTCCTTTGGGTAGCAGAACAAGAAAAATTTATCATAAAAAAACATCAATACTCACAGATGAGTTATCAAAACGGGAAGATCATTTCAGAATAAATCTGTAATTTCGAAAAGCAAAATCGGACTCATGCTTCAAATCGCCACCCAACTCAATCAGGACATCTCCCAAAAGGAGAAGCAACTCACAAACACCGGTGGGTTGGAGCAGCGATTGCAAATCATCAAGGAACTAGCAGAATTCTACAGTTTTACCGATCTTAAAAAAGCAGAAGATTACCTCATTCAGCTTCGAAAACTTGCTGAAGCAAAAAACAAACCAGAGCACCTTGCTTTTTACCATTCTTATAATGCTTTTTTAGAAAATCAATTATACAATTACAATTGGGCGATTGCTCATCAAAAGAAAGCGAAGGCCATTTTCGAGGAAGAAGGTTTCAGCGAACAATTAATTGATATATATGTAGAACTGGCCGGCACCTATTTCAATCTAAACATGTTGGATGAATCCGACAACTGGTTGGAACAAGCCGCCCGCCTTTTAAAGACCCACCCGAATGCCTTTTTGGAAGCCCGCCTGCTTTATCGTCGGGCACAATTATATACTCGTAAATTCGTCTACGACAAAACCATCGACCTCCTTCTTGAAGCCCGATCATTAATGGAATCATCCAACAACAAAAAATCTTTAAAAGATTATCATACCCTAGCACAAATTTATAGCGGCTTGGGCTTTTCTTACATGAAGGTCGAAAAGCTGAGCGAAAGTGTTGTTTCTTATCTACGGACGATAGATATCTGCGAAACCTTCAATTTTAAAATGCGGTTGGCTTGGTATTATCTACATACTGGCAACGCCTATTCTGCTTTGGGTAAATTCAAGAAAGCCGGCAAATATTTTAAGAAAGCCATTACCGACACACCGGAAGATCCGAGTCAATATGCAAGGGCAGGAGCTTCGGCTAACTTAGGACAAATTTATTTTATCCGGGGCAATTATAAGAGTGCATTATCCATGTACGATTATGCCGAAAAACTTTACAGTGAAGGTCAAGGATTGGATGATGATTTCAATTTTTCTGTGCTGGAACGGTACCGGGCACATTTACATGCAGAACTGGATGATGAACGAAAAGCACTCGATCATTATAAAACCGCTTTGAATTTTGCTATCAAGAGCAACGATTACAAGCAGATGTCTGCTGTGTATAAAGACCTAGCAGAATTTTATGAAGACCAAGAGGATTACAAGAAGGCTTACGAGTTCCATACCAAGCATACAGAGAGTCGGGAGAAGTTTATCGACAAGGAAAAGAATCGGGTGATTTCGGAAATGGTTATCAAATATGAAACGGAAAAGAAAGAACAAGAAACCGAATTTCTGAGATTACAAACCACTGAATTACAACTCAAAGCACTGCGGGCACAAATGAACCCACACTTTATTTTTAATAGTCTGAATTCGATACAAGGCTATATTACCGGCAACCACCCGGAACAAGCAGCGATTTTCTTTTCCAAGTTTTCCAGATTGATTCGCAACAGCCTGGAATTTTCGGAATTTGATGTGATTCCTCTTGAAGATGAAGTGCAATTCCTTGAAGATTATCTCTCTTTGGAAAAAGAACGGTTCAAAGGAGATTTTGATTTTTCCATCCAAATTGATGATGAGGTAGAAGAAGATATTATGGGCATACCTCCTATGATCATCCAACCTTATATAGAAAACTCGATTAAACATGGCGTAAGGGATGTAAAGAACGGCTTTGTCAATATCACCTTCGAAATGGAAGACGAAGAAAATTTAATTTGCATCATCCAGGATAATGGAGTAGGAAGACAGGTCGCCTTGCAGCGACAAATAGAATACCAAGACAAGGCACATCGTTCCATGGGTACGATGATCACCCAAGAAAGGTTGGAGTTATTCAATCATTCATCCAACAAAAAATTATCTACAAAAACCTTTGATCTCAAGCACCCCGATGGCTCACCTGCAGGCACCAAAGTGGAGGTTAGGATCCCCGTTATGGAGATTGATAAAAACTTCTATAATTAAGCCCTCCTCTCTTTCCTCTTTTATACGTACTTTTGCAGCCATATTTCAAGCACCTTATTTCTAGGTGTTCCTTATCAAAATTCTTGACAATGAAAAAAATGAACCTTCTTTGGGTTTCTTTGTGTCTCCTCATCTGGTCTTGTGGAGGCGATTCTTACGAAAGCCAACGTTATGAAACTCCAAGCACCCAAGCAGAAACTGATCAAAATGCCATCATAGATTATTTGGTCGAAAAGAGTGTAAAGGGAGCCAAAAGAACCGACTCAGGTATCTACTATACCGTAAAAAATGCCGGTGATGGTGAAACACCAAAAACAGAAGATATTGTAAAAGTGCACTATAAAGGTCAATTATTGGATGGTAGTGTTTTCGATTCTTCTTATGAAAGGGATGAGCCTGCTGTTTTCCCCTTGAACCGAGTGGTAAAAGGGTGGCAAGAAGGAATTCCTCTATTCAAAGAAAAAGGAGGGGGAACACTTTATATCCCTTCTGGTTTGGGATACGGTGCCAGAGGTGCCGGTGCAGATATCCCACCTAATTCTGTTCTTGTTTTTGATGTTGAATTGTTAGACATCATGGATGAGGAAGAACTCAAAGCGTACCAAGAAGAAATGATGGCTAAGCAAGCTAAAATGGCGGAAGAGCAAAAAGCCAAAGATGATGGAATCATCAAAAAATATTTAGCCGACAATAATTTGGACGCAGAGAGAACCGACGAAGGAGTATATTATATCATAGAAAAACCGGGTGGATCTACAAAACCAACTTTGGAAAGTAAAGTAACGGTTCACTACAATGGTACTCTTTTGGAAAATGGCAAAAAATTCGATTCTTCTTATGATAGAGGACAACCCGCCACGTTCCCATTATCGGGTGTGGTTCCCGGTTGGCAAATTGGAATTCCTAAATTCGGAAAAGGCGGCAAAGGAAAATTATTGATTCCTTCTGGTTTGGCTTATGGTCCACAAGGATCTCCTGGTGGAATCCCACCCAACAGCTGTTTGATTTTCGATATCGAACTCCAAGGAATCGAATAATTCATCCAAGGATAATTAGAGATATGAAAACGATACCATTTATTTTACTTTCAATTATTTTTCTTTTGGCTGCCTGCAGCCCAAAGTATCTAAAAGAATATAAAGAAGCTATGATTCAAAATCCGAGCACACAAGCAGAAAAGGATAAAAATATCATCCTACAATATCTGCAAGACAATAAATTGGATTTCAAATCCACAGAATCGGGAATTTATTATTCCATTGAAAAAGAAGGAGAAGGAGGAAACCCGACTGTTTCGCATATTGTAAATACACATTATAAAGGATACCGATTGGATGGTAAGACCTTCGATTCTTCTTACGAAAGAGGAGAACCATTGGAGTTTCCTTTATCCAGAGTGATCCAAGGGTGGCAGGAAGCCATTCCTATGTTGGGAAGAGGAGGGAAAGGAACCTTCATCATTCCTTCCGAGATTGCTTATGGTGTCCGAGGTGCCGGTGCGGATATCCCGCCCAACACTGTCTTGATTTTCGATGTGGAATTGTTGGACTTCTACACCATGGAAGAAAAAACCAGCAAGCAAGCAGAAAAAGATGATGCTTTGATTTCATCCTACTTGAAGGAGAACAATATCGAAGCAAAAAAGACCGATGAAGGCATCTACTATACCATTAGTAAGGAAGGCGACGGCTCTCATCCGGATGTATCTAATAAGGTAACCGTTCACTACGAAGGTAAATTGATGAATGGTACCATCTTCGATTCATCCTACAAAAGAGGGCAACCGGCAACCTTCCCCTTATCCGGTGTGGTTCCGGGTTGGCAATTGGGGGTCCCATTAATCAGCAAAGGAGGAAAAGGAACGCTTTATATTCCTTCTGGTTTGGCTTATGGCCCAAGAGGAGCAGGAGGTTCTATCCCCCCTAATTCTGTTTTGATTTTTGATGTAGAATTGTTGGATTTCCAATAGTCTTATTCTAAGAAAATAAACCGGCTCTATTTAGAGCCTTATAAATTTGCTAGAAACGGCTGAAAGTATTACTTTTGCAGCCGTTTCTTGTTTTTGGGTCGGAATGCCGCATCCTTATAGAAACAAATTTGACATATAAGTACCGAATACTCTTTTCGGTATTTTCATTAATTCACTAATACTAAATTAAAGCTTATGCGTCAGTATGAAGTGACCT
>JAHDDR010000244.1 GCA_020629255.1 Saprospiraceae bacterium
GTTCAAATAAAAATGCATCATGAGTGGCATCTTGATAATCCGGAATTTCTGGAAATTCTCCGGGATTGAAAAAATAATTCGGCATGAATTTAATAATCAACGCCATGTTTACATGAACTGTTCCTTCTAATTTTGGCAACGCACGAATATCACGTGCCGCCATACTGAAATACATATCTCTCTCAAATCCTTTCGCTGCAATGACATCCCAAATATCATTGATGACATGTTCCCCTTCGGTTGTCACCTTCATTTTTACCAACGGATTATACAGCAAATACCTGCGATCTTCTATACTAGCCGTTCGCATATAATTCGTGGCTCTAGCAGCAAATGCCTTCATAGCAACGAGGCGTGCATAACCTGTAACAAACAATTGTTTGATATGTGGAAAATCCGTTACATATTTTCCATACAAATTTCGATTGGCAGCGTGGGTGATCGCCTCATACAACCCATGAGTACATATACCGATAGAACCCCAACCTAAATTATATTTATTGATATTAATGGTATTCAAAGCAGCATCCCACGCTTCGGTTCCTCGATGCATGATATCCTCTTCGCGTATCGGGTAATTTTCCAATCGAAATTCTGCCACATACGATTGGCTGTTCACCACATTTTTAATTAATTTATAATTGGGATGTTGGGAATCTACTACAAAGAATACATATTCCCCTGTAGATTCTTCCTTGCCGAAAATCGAAACCATACCAGCTTTGTTGGCATTACCGATATAGTATTTTCCACCATTGGCAATATAACCTCCTTTCCCATCTTCCGACAAAATCATATCCGAAGAATAAATATCTGCACCATGTTCTTTTTCGGATAAACCAAAAGCAAAAATGTGTCCTTGATCCAATAACTTCGCCGCCCTTTCCCGGATGCTTCTATTTTTTGTCATCCAAATAGGTCCCAAGCCTAAAGATGATACTTGGTAGGTGTACCAGTAGCACAATCCATAGAAACCCAAGATTTCGGTAAAAGCAGCAATACGACTCGTGTCCCATCTCGAAGATTCATCTCCTTCACCTTGAGGGGTCATTATTCGGGCGAAGATTTTCTTATCTTTTACAAAAGTGAGGAAATCATCATACCATACGTGATGTCGATCATCATGCATGAGTTTTTCCTTTCCTTTCTCTTCGAAGAAAGTGATGGTGTCTCGGAGCAAGGCTTGGGTATCTTTATCCAAATGGGAATAATCCGTTTTTAAAGGATGTAATAACATATTTTATGATTTTTTACTACTTGTAGGAATGAGACAAAAATAAGAAAAGACCTCCTAATGAGCGAATTTTCGCTGTTTTATCTTTTACAAAACACTCCATATCCAAAGAATGAATCTAAATAGAATAGATATCACTATTTTTTTAGGTTTATCTGGCAAAACATGAAATGACATTTCAATTTTTTCCTATATTGATGCCCGTTTCTTCTTTAATTAGACGAGGAAGCCATATTTAATTTTGCGAAATAAAAATCAAACATAAATGCCTAGAAAAGTAAAATCCGGACTCATCCAAATGAGTCTTCCTATGACAGAAGGAGAAGGAACCATCCAAGAAATAATGGATGCTATGGTTCAAAAACATATCCCATATATTGAAGAAGCCGGAAAACAAGGGGTTCAAATCTTATGCCTACAAGAAATATTCAATACACCTTATTTCTGCCCCGGTCAGGATCGTGCGTGGTATGCTTCAGCAGAAACCGTACCCGGTCCTACTACAGAATTAATGCAAGAGTATGCTAAGAAATACGATATGGTTATTGTCGTACCCATCTATGAAAAAGAGCAAGCGGGCGTATTATATAACACGGCTGCTGTTATTGATGCTGATGGTACTTATTTAGGAAAATATCGAAAAAACCATATTCCACATACGACCGGCTTTTGGGAAAAATTCTTTTTCAAGCCCGGCAATTTGGGTTATCCGGTTTTCCAAACCAAATATGCCAAAGTAGGTGTTTACATTTGTTATGATAGACACTTCCCGGATGGGGCAAGGTGTTTGGGATTAAATGGTGCTGAAATCGTTTATAATCCTTCTGCGACAGTTGCTGGATTGTCTCAATATTTATGGCAATTGGAGCAACCTGCCCATGCTGCAGCGAATGGATATTTTATGGGATGTATCAATAGAGTGGGAGAAGAAAAACCTTGGAACCTTGGCCGGTTTTATGGTACTTCATATTTTGTTGATCCTCGGGGACAAATCTTTTCCAAAGCATCCGAATATGATGATGAATTATTAGTAGCAGAATTTGATTTGGATATGATTGATGAAGTGCGTTCTACTTGGCAATTCTTCCGAGATCGGAGACCCGAGACGTATAAACGTCTGACGGATCTCTAGAAAAAAGAATTTCATCTTTTTTATTTTTCAACTTTAAATCCAAACCTTTGGCTGAATATAAAAAACCGACAACAGAGCAGGAATATCTGGACAATTTCGCCCAGAAAAAACCTTTAATGAATCCGACAGAAGCTTATTACGAAAGTTCTCGTTGCCTATTCTGTTATGATGCTCCTTGCATGAATGCCTGCCCGACGGGCATTGACATACCTTTGTTCATTAAACAAATCAACACTGGAAATGTAGAGGGAGCTGCCAAAACCATTTTCGATTCGAATTGGTTGGGCAATGCTTGTGGAAAAGTTTGCCCGACGGGTGTTTTGTGCGAGGGCGCTTGCGTCTATAACCATCAAGATGTACCTCCCATTCAAATCGGACGTTTACAAAATTTCGCGACGGATCAAGTCATCAAAAATAAGAAAGCTTTATACGAACCCGGACCCGCCAATGGGAAAAAGGTGGCCATTATTGGTGCGGGGCCCGCAGGAATTGCTTGTGCTTGCGAACTAAGGCTCTTGGGCTATGAGGTTGACATTTTCGAAGCGAAAGAAAAACCTTCGGGCTTAACCGTTTATGGTGTGGCTCCTTATAAAATCACCAATGAAGAGGTCTTGGATGAAATGGAATATCTCGAAAGTCAAATGGGATATAACGTCCACTACAATACAGCCATTACAACCAAGAAGCAAATCAAACAATTGGAAAGAAAATATGATGCTATTTTCTTAGGTGTTGGATTGGGTCCTACGGCTTCGCTCAACATGCCCGGCGAAAAGAAAGAGGGTGTAGTCGGAGCTGTAGAATTCATCGAAGAATTAAGGATGGAAAAACACAAAGTGGACGTACCTAAAAATGTGGTGGTGATTGGTGGTGGGAATACCGCTATGGATGCAGCATCGGAATCGGCGAGAATGGGAGCAGAAAATGTATATCTCTGTTACAGAAGAGGAAAAGAAGATATGGGTGCCTATGATTTCGAATATGAATTGGCGGTCAAATCCGGAGTGAAAGGGGTATTCCATGTACAACCCGTTGCTATTTTGAGTCGTGGTAAAATTACGGGTGTGAAATTCATTAGAACGGAATCCAAAAATGGAAAATTACATTATATCGACGGTAGTGAATTCATTATTAAATGTGATATGGTCATCAAGGCGACTGGGCAAGCGAAGATGGGTAATTTCCTTTCCAAAATCGAAGGACTGGAATTAGACAATAGAAATCGCATCAAAGTAAATCTTGATAATTATCAAACCACAAATCCTAAATATTTTGCCGGTGGTGATGCCGTTAATGGTGGAGCTGAAGTTGTGAACGGCGCTTATGAAGGTAAAAAAGCCGCTCTTGGAATACATGAACAGTTATCAGTTAGCAGTGAACAGTGAACTTAACATAATCATCACTGCTAACTGCTAACTGCTAACTGCTAACTGCTAACTGCTAACTGATAACTGTTCATGTATTCCAAGAGCGGCTTTTTTACCTTCATACGC
>JAHDDR010000058.1 GCA_020629255.1 Saprospiraceae bacterium
TCTATCGTTGTGTACCCATTAGAGCCATCTTCTTTGTTACAGTCACATTTATCACTAGCTAAAGCATATAAGCTGCCACAACCCGCAAATTCTATAAAAGCTTCATCTGACCATACACATCCACTTTGGGCATCTGTGATTGTAACTTTTATTTTATAAACTCCACAGTCGTCGGCAGCTATCTCAATAGAATCAATGGCACCTTGATTGATAAATTCTAATGTACCTGGCCCCAACTCTTGTGTCCATACTGCTGTTAAGTTAGGATTATCTTCTAATATAAATCCATTGATGGAACCTAAAAAAGATGTTTGTGCAACAACCATAGTATCAGTCACCAAAGCTGGAGTTAATGGATTGCTAGCGGAAGAAAAAGGCAAATCAATGTCTCTTACATATACATTTAGGGTATCGCTTTCCAGCCCCCCCCCACATTGATCTGTTACATACAAATAAATAATCCATAGACCAATAGTAATCTAAGACTCTATCTTCCCAAGGAACTACATCACTATAAAGCCCATCCCAATTCACAACAGGAATAGTAGTTGGAGATTCACTTCCTCCTAAAAACAGTTCCGTTCCATCGTCCATGATTATAGATCTCCATCCGATATAACCATTGTCAAATAACTCTGTAATAGTTGGAGAGATTGGAAGGGGACCTGCTATCCTTCCAATCGTAGAAGATATATCTGCATTGTCACACATTTCAATATCCGGCCCTAAACTCACTGGAATATTAAGTGTTGGTGAAATTTCAATTGAAATTTCATCTGTCATGGTACAGCCTCCTTTAGAGAAGCTATAATAAAATGTATAATTTCCAGGTACTAGCGTTGGATTTAAAGTAGATACTGTTGTTGAAGTTCCCGATGTAGAAGAGAAATTCATAGATTCCGGATTTCCTGGATCTTGTGACCAAAGTATCGTAGCCCCAGTTGGTGGAGTATTTCCTTCCATATCAAATGAAGTTGTCGAAGCGGTCATACAACAGTTTCCCCCATTGTAACCAGTTATCATTGGGGTTAGGGTTGCCTCATCGGTTATATCTGTTAATATCACATTATCAAAAAAGACATATCCTGTCGCAGTAGCTGATGTACCACAGTTTGTTCCTCCAAGAACTAATTGTGTATAAGGGCTTGCAGTTGGAGTAAATGTTACTGTAAAAGTAGTGGGAGTTGTTGAGATACCATATCTAGGGATACTAGCCAGTAAAGCAGCTGGATCTCCTGCAGATAAGACACAATAATCAGAAGTTAATGTCATAGGGGTTCCACTTAATGACCCATAGATACCAAAATCTGTTCTTAAATCATCAGAGCTAGTATGACTTGATTTTGCAATATCAATGCTCAATTCATACGTTCTGCCTTGAACAAGAGCAACCTCCTGTGTGATATATTCCCTATAACGAGGGTCTTGACTACCATCATTATAATTAAGAAAAAATCCAGCAAAACCAGAATTCTGACAATCTTGCCCCATGGAATAATTTCTAACTTCTACACCTGAAGCAATAAATCCATTCATTCCACAACTGAAATAGTCGGGTGTGGATAATAGATCACTTACTGCATTTTCCCAATCTTTCACCATTCCAAATTGGGAATGATTGGTTGTACAAGCTAGGTTTTGTTCGAAGGAAGGATTTTCTATCCCACAATACTGCCCATTTATATGGGTAAGTAATACTGATAATAAACTAAATACAAGTAATAACCTTTTCATTCTCTAAACTTTTTTAATCTAATTGTGACATCTAGTCAAACACAGACAAAAAAGCAGCCAGAAAAAGGGCAATTCACCCTATTTTCATCAACAATTGTGACAGGAAAAAATCACTCATAAGTATTTATTTATATTTAAAATTACATAGCATCCACCATTTGAATCAACATTTAAAATCAAAGTGTGACACTGCTTAATATAATTTCTTAAACAATCATTAAGTAAGATTAATATCAATTTAACTTATTATGTATCCTTAGTTTTAAAATTGAATCAGATGAATTTCCATCAACCATTTTTCTATTGAAGGATGGAATTGAACATCGGTATTTTTTTTCATGATTCGGATAAAATCCAAAGTAGTAGGATATGTATTTTTATACTTATATTGATTTATATACTCCTTTAGGATGGAAAACATTTTCTCTTCTCCTATTTTGTGGGCTAAAGTATGAAAAGCGATCGCTCCTTTACCATAGGAAATATATTCTTGATGATCTTTAACTTTATACAAAGGCATTTCTTCTCCTTTTTCTTTTTTCTTTCCATTCTCATACCGTTGCTTTTGTAATTTCAAAAAATCATGGGCTATTTCTTCTCCTAAATAAGACCTATATATACATAGCGTTATATACTCTGTCATACTCTCTGTCAACATTTTTGCTCCAGGAGCATCTGCGGGCATGACTTGGTTACCAAACCATTCATGTGTTAGTTCATGTGCCATGACATAAAAGGGTAAATTTAATTTATCCTTCATGGATTCTGCATTCATATTAAATAAAATTTCAGACGTCGGGATGTTATTGGCGGTAAGGGTTGCCGAATAACTTTTTCCTGTATGAGGAAATTCTATAATTCTAATATTTTGATAAGGATATGAACCGAAATATTTTGTATTAAACTCTAATGCAGCTTTAAGCCCCTCTATCATAAAAGAAGTATTCTCTCCATGATTTTTGTGATGAAATAGTTCGATAGAAATACCCTTATGTTCTTTGATGGTTTTTTCAAAAGACGCTGATATAAACGAAAAATTGAGTTTTACTGGGTGAGGGGTTTGATATTCAAAATAGTTTCTTCCATTTTTATTTTCTTTTGAAATTAAATCACCCGGTGCGATAGCGATTTGTTCTCCACTTGTACTAATTTTTGTTCTCAAATTCAGATAATCGGCATCTTTGTGAAAATAATTTATATCATGAACCATACTATCATTTAATGATCGCTCCTGTTCATCAAATTGATATTCTAAACGGGGTAAAATATCATGCAACATATATGTACCATTTGATAGTACATTCGAATTTTGGGTAAAACAAGTATTCGGTGAATTTTTTATTTGAAAATGAAATTCAATCGAATCTCCGAGTAACAAAGGTTGATCTAATTCATATAAATAATTTTCCATGCTTTTGTCTTCCTTGATTAATTTGGCCTTTCCACCCCATTCTATCTTTGATATTTCATCAAAGCCTGTTCTTAAATAAATGGTATCAATAGGAATATTTGTTTTATTTTTTAGAATGTATTTTCCTTCTGCTTCAAAACGATTTTCTTCTGGAAATAAATCAAGAGCTAAATCAATGTCTATGATTTTCGGTTGGGTTAAACTGCTATATGCTTCCCACTCTTTTTTAAATTCTTCTATATCAATTTGATTATAAATATTATTATTCTTGTCCATTTTTTCTGCTTGATAAATTTTATTTCCAAGAATTAAAAAGTTAGCAATAAAGATAAACCCAACTACTAACAAAGCAACATTCACCCTTGATTTCATGAGCCCCAACCTCTCCTTAAGGGATGTTATATTTCCTCGCCTCCAAATTAAGAACGAGCTTAACAACACCAAAAAACCTAAAGACAACCAATACATGAGCAGAAGATAATAGCCTTCCAATTGCGAGCCATAGCCATTGAAATCAGAATATTCTAAATGTGGCAAGGTGTTATATTTCAGCAAAGAGGTATTTATTCCAATTTGTTCGAAGGATTGAGATCCCAACCAAATACAGGCCAAGACAAACAAGCCTAGATATACATTTTGAAAAAACGAATGGATAAAAACGCTTGTAAAATTCCAAACCAATAAGACCGGAAAAACAAGAATCAACAAATGGAACAAGTACAATTCTATTTCAAAATTATAATATTGATTATAACATTGTACCCCCAGACTCACAAACAAAAAGAGCAACAATTGCACCAACTGTAAAGCAGATAAGGCTCCTATTTTTGAAATAATAAATTGCCAATTCCCCGTAGGATTTATATCTACAATAGCATCCATTTTATATTGCGATGCTTTATTGAGCAATAATCCTGAAAACAAAAACGTACTGAATATAATAATAAGAGAATAAATACTCAGAGGTGCTCCTAAAAACATTCTTGTATTCGGAAACAAAACAAAATCGCCTGTACTACTCATTCTTAATTGAATAAAAAATATCGTTAATACTCCAAAAAAAGAAAGGAAAATAAACATTCCATTTTTCAACATACTTTTCAAATCAAACAACAGTAAAAAAACAACTGCTTTACATTTTGCCATCCAAGAAAAATCAAATTGAACAGGTGAATTCAAAAGAGTATTTTCTCTTGTTGGGTTCTTTTCTTTTTTGAGTAAGTCTTTTGTCTTTTGGGGAAAGATAGAGTCATATTGAAAATCAAATTTCCTATATAAAACATAATAAATAAAAAATGCTATTGAAATCCAAAACATCCGATTTAACATGACAACCCAATCAATGGGCAGGCTGGATGAATTTTGTAAATCAAAGTCCCAATCTTTTGTTGTTCGATAAAATGCGTTTTGTCCAAAGGGATCTATAAATGCTAATAATGTAGGCTGATTAAAAAAAATATTTTCCAATATCATTTGAAATAAGGCAAAACAAATCACAACAATAAATCCAGAAAAAACATTCCTTGTAAAACCTATTGCTACAAAAACAAAAGTACCAATTACCAAAAGTGTAGGTAGTAGATAAACCCCAACTGAAACCACATATCCACTGATATTTAATTCAGTTATTTTAGGATTACTTACACCTAACATTTTTTCGCCGAATCCAACACCTAAAAAGGTAATGCAAGTCATCATCGTTACCAGGAATAAAGCACTCAACAACTTTCCGCCTAAATAATAATTTTTAGATATTGGAAATGTATATAAAATCGAATGTGTTTTATTTTTGTAATCTTTATATAAAGTTCCTCCGGCTAATATCGCTACGACGAACAATAAAAATTTAGAAAATAAAAAACTGATATTTGTCAATGCAAATGGAGTATTTAACAAATTCACATTTACTGTAGATGAAATGGGTTCATCAAAAAAACCTCCTGTACCCAACATAGTAACACCAGAAAAAAGGAAGAAGAGCAAGGCTAGGAAATAAAACAAAGGAGCTTTTAAAGCCTGTTTTATTTCATATTGAAAAATTGCATTTTCCATATTAAGCATTGTTTTTTAGTATCAAGAAATAGAAATCTTCCAATTTAGGATTTACCCGTTCAAACTCACCTCCCAACTCCACTTCAGAATAAATTCTCGAAATAATTTGATTTTCATCATTATACCGATCGCTTAATTTCACAAAAGGAATTTGTAAGGTTTGAATTGAATCTTCGTCCAATTCGGTTTCCCAAATTTTTTCTTTTAAATTATTGGTAGCTGTTTTTGGAGATATTTGTGATAACAATTCTCCTTGGTGTATCACTGCCATATCATGACATAACTCTCGAACATCTTCTACTAGATGCGTTGAAAAAATGACAATATTATCCGTTCCTATATTTCGGAGCACATTTAAAAAACGAGTTCTCTCTGCGGGGTCGAGTCCAGCCGTTGGTTCGTCGACGATAATGACTTTCGGTTCATTCAATAATAATTGTGCGATGCCGAACCGTTGCCGCATCCCCCCTGAAAAGGTACTGACCCTTTTCTTTCTGACATCTTGCAGATTTGTAATTTGAAGCACTTTATCAACAGCTATTCCTCGATCCTTTTTGGAAGAAATTCCTTTGAGAATAGCAAAATAATCCAATAAACTTTGTGCGGATTCTTTGGGATACACACCAAATTCCTGTGGTAAATATCCCAATGATTTCCGATACTCGATTTTATCATCAAAAATATTTTTTCCTTGGAATAAGATTTCACCTTTATCTGGAAATTGCAAGGTAGCGATGGTTCTCATCAATGATGATTTACCGGCTCCATTGGGGCCTAGGAGACCGAACATGCCCGCACCCAATTCAAAGCTGATATGATCCAAAGCCTTGACGCCATTGCTATATGTCTTTTCTATTTGTTGAATGGATAAATTCATTTCAATATTATTTTTCCTCAAAATTATGAGGAGGTGAAATGAAAATCCATTTTTTACATCTCGAAGGGGTTTCATAAGATGCAATGGTACATTTTAATTTTCTAGGTTCTTTCCCATTGGATGATTTGGGACATGGCAAACGCCCTGTTTATAAGCTTTTTTTGGTTTTTTTGATGTATTCGGATGGAGACATCCCGACTTGGGATTTGAAGGCTCGATAGAAGCTACTTTTAGAGGGAAATCCACAATTTAGAGCCATTCCGACAATAGAAAGGTTATCATTTTCGGGTTTCGCTACTTCGGTTTTGAATTTCTCAATTCGATGATGGTTCATGAGTTCATAGAAATTCATGTCCAATTCTTGATTGATGAGGTAGGATATTTTTTTCTCGGTACTTCCCAGTTTCTCGGATAACTGACGAAGGGTCAAATCCGAATCCAAAAACACTTCTTCATCTCTTAATAGGAAATCCAATACTTTCGTTAATGATTCTATTTCTTCTTGGGATAAAAGATTGACATTCTCATAAGGGTGTTGTGTTTTTTTCTGTTCTTCTTCAAGCTCTGTTTTTATGGGTAGCTTCTTTTTCACCAATCGATCCCGAATAAATCGATAGAGGAAAGAAAGGTTCAAGGCAAAGAAGAAAACATTGGGTGATCCCAACAAAAAACTATCTCTACTAAATAGTTCTTGTCCTAAACTTACATCATCCAACATAATAAAATAGATCACCAAACGGATCATTTCTGGTATGATGAAAAATGCCCCCGCAAACAGGATATAATATTTCCATTTTTCGGATGAAAAATATCGAGGAATAAGAATAAAGACGTTCACATAAAAATAAATCGGGAATATCAATACAGATAAGGGCGCCGGCTTTTTGGGTCGGATACTCCTATCCAACCAATCCGATCCCCAATCTACATTGACCGCAGAAAAGAGGAATATCCAAAAAAGAAGGTGAATGAATATTTCGATATAATTTTTATTCATCCTGCACAAGGTAAGGAATAGTTCAATAATAAATTTATGTTCTTCTACTCGCTCTTTTCACTTACTACTTCGTTGAAAAGCCTCGTGATAGCTAACCTAAGAATTATTTCAAAACGCCCAATTCCTTACCTATCTTAGTGAAAGCAGCCACTGCCTTTTCCAAATGATGTCTTTCATGTCCAGCAGATAATTGCACTCTGATTCGAGCTTTGCCCTTCGGTACTACCGGATAAAAGAAACCAATGACATAAATGCCTTCCTCCAATAAACGAGCCGCAAAGTCTTGTGCCAAACGTGCTTCATATAACATAATGGGTACGATAGGATGCACCCCGGGTACGATATCAAAACCGGCTTCGGTCATGGCATTTCGAAAGAAGGTCGTGTTGTCTTCTAACTTATCCCGTAATGCCGTAGAATTACTTAATATGTCCAATACTTTTATGGATGCTCCGACAATGGCAGGGGCTACCGTATTGGAAAATAAATACGGTCTGGATCGTTGCCTCAATACTTCAACGATTTCTTTTCGGGCGGCTGTAAACCCACCCGAAGCTCCGCCTAAGGCTTTGCCCAATGTTCCGGTAATGATGTCTATCCGTCCCATTACTTCCCTCAATTCATGGACACCCCTTCCCCGCTTTCCTAGAAAACCAGTGGAATGGCACTCATCGACCATGACCATTGCGTCGTATTTTTCGGCTAGATCGCAAATCTTATCCAACTGGGCAATCGTTCCATCCATAGAAAAAGAGCCATCTGTGGCAATCATCCTTCTCCTAGCTCCTTGTGCTGCTTTGAGTTGTTCTTCCAAATCTTCCATATTATTGTGCTTATAACGATAACGGGCGGCTTTGCACAAACGGATGCCATCTATAATAGAAGCATGGTTCAATTCATCAGAAATGATAGCATCTTCTTTGGTCAATAAGGGTTCGAATACTCCTCCATTGGCATCGAAGGCGGCAGCATATAATATGGCATCTTCCATGCCTAGAAAATCAGCGATTTTTCCTTCTAGTTCTTTATGGATGTCTTGGGTTCCACAAATAAAACGAACGGATGATAATCCGAATCCATGGGAGTCTATGGTCGCTTTCGCTGCTTCGATAACTTCGGGATGGGATGATAATCCTAAGTAATTGTTCGCACAAAAATTCAAAACTTCCATTCCTTGATCGGTCTTGATTTCTGCTGATTGCGGTGTTACAATGATGCGTTCATCTTTATAGAGTCCAGCTTCTCTTATTTCTCCTATTTCTTCTTGTATGGATGTTTTGACTTTATCGAACATGTTTTTAAATTTTTAATGGATCAAATGGTTTATTTTTTCATTTTTGCCTTGATGCAAAAACGAAAAAAAAAATCAAGGCGGTATTCATTTTTTAACACTACGAAAGTTTGAAAAACCTAAACACAATAAACTCGCATTTTTCTGAATAACTATCAATTTTAAGCATCGACAATAAACTGATGAAGCATTATTTTATCAAATTACTCGCTCAGACAGTATTGTGTTCTTGACCGTTTTCCTGCACTTTCTTCGTTAAAATGAATAATGCCAAAACGCTGTTTTATTTCAAAAGGTATATTTGAGTTTGTTTAATAAGGTTGTGATAATTCTCTTGAACATTCTAAAAAAGCATAATCATCTTAGTTTGGCGGATGGAGATAAATGAAAAATCATTTCTTCAACCATTTTGGATAAATTATATTCTTCTTTCCAATTCCAATCGTTCCTTGCTGAAGTATCGTCTATAGATTCGACCCAAGAACGAGCAATTTTCTCTCTGAAATCCGGTTTATAGTTGATGGTAAATTCAGGAATATATTTTTTTATCTCCTGATAAATTTCCCAAGGAGAAAAACTCATCGCTGCTATGTTATAACTGGTCCTGACTCGGATATTTTCCGCTGGAGCCTCCATGAGTTCCAAGGTTGCACGGATGGCATCTGGCATATACATCATGGGAAGGATGGTATCGGGATTCAAGAAACAAGTGTACTGTTTTTCTTTTATGGCAGCATGAAAAATCTCTACGGCATAATCCGTTGTTCCTCCTCCGGGCAAAGAGTCATAGCCGATCAAGCCGGGGTAACGAAGGGAACGAATATCCAAACCAAAATTCTTATGATAATAATTGGACCATTGTTCTCCCGCTTCCTTACTCATTCCATAAATGGTTTCTGGAATCATAATGGGATATTGGGGCGTGTTTTCCTTTTGAGTCAAAGGACCAAAAACAGCTATTGAACTTGGATTGAATATTTTTTTCACACCGCATTCTTTGGCCGCTTCTAAAATATTGATGAATCCGTCTAGGTTCACCTTCCAAGTAAAGCGTGGATTTTTTTCTCCTTTGGCAGATAAAATAGCTGCCAAATGATAGATCTCATTGATTTGATGTTTTTGGATGATGGCCTTAATATCATCATACTCCAAAACATTCAAAGATAATAATGGGAAGGAACCGTCTTCAGATGGTTTGAGATCGGTGGCCACAACATTGTCATCACCATATCTTTCCCTTAACTTGGTCACGAGGACAGTACCTAACTGCCCCGCCGCCCCGGTTACTAGAATTCTCGGCATGTAAAAAGGTCGGTTTGGTTTGGTAGGATAAAAGTAATGCGATTGATTATATATAAGGTAGCTTTGTATTGTTTAATTTTGTTCAAAAGTAAAAGAAAATGACAGCAGAAATCATATATCAAGGACAGCTAAGAACACAAGCGACCCATATCCGTTCCGGAAATCAAATTATTACGGATGCTCCGGTGGATAATCAAGGAAAGGGCGAAGCTTTTTCTCCTACCGATATGGTCGCCACCGGTTTGGCAAGTTGTGTCATTACGATAATGGGTATCAAGGCTAGAGATAAAGGCATTGATATAAGTGGTGCAAAGGCTAAAGTGACAAAAGTCATGGCTTCTGATCCAAGAAGAATTGCCAAAATAGAAATCAATTTATATATGCCCGAGGGTGATTATTCCGATAAGGATAAAATCATTTTGGAAAAGGCGGCTCATGGTTGCCCGGTACGACGAAGCCTCCACCCGGATCTGGAAGAAGTCTTGAATATTATCTGGCCTTAGGAATCTTCGGCCACAACGCATTCGTCGTTTGAATATATTCTTGATATTCTGGGTGGTTCTTGTATTTACTTTCCAACATGGGAACACCTGATACTTTCATTAATAAAATAGTAATGGTGATGGGGCTGATAAGACTTAATCCAATATTCGCATAAGGGATGGTATACATAAAAATGCCCCACCAAAAAATGATTTCACCGAAATAGTTGGGATGCCTGGAATATTTCCATAATCCTTTTTTCATCACTTTCCCTTTATTTCTCGGCCTCTTCTTGAATTGATATAACTGTCCATCTGCAATGGTTTCATATACCCATCCAAATAAAGCTACAATCGTTGCAATTACTTGTATCGATGAAAATGAGACTGCGTTTTCTTTTAACTGGAGTAAAGGCAAAGCGACAATCAACATAAAAACTCCTTGCAACATAAATACTTGAAAGTAGGATCGGATGTAAAAAGCCTTGCCCCATTCTTTTCTCCAAGCAGCATACCGCCAATCTTCGCCTTTCTTTAACCATCGCATAAATAAATATACACTGAGTCTCACCCCCCAAATTGTCACCAGAAGGGGCAAAAGCATTCCCCGATCTTTAGGATAGTAATAAAAAACAACGGCATTTATTACAACAAAACCCAAGCCCCAAAAAATATCTATTATACTATTGTCTTTCTTTAGAATCGCCAAAAAAAACATCATATTCATTAAGATGAATATCAATATCGCAATGTTCAGATAAACAGAATCGTATACCATCATTATTCATTTTATGTTTCTTTGATTCATCTGGGCATACATATTAGCAACTTGTCTAATTCAACATCAATCCTGTCACAAAAAGCTATTTTTAGGTGTTTCAATCAAAGCGTTCTTTCCCCATTTTTGGATTGTTAAACGAATCGAATCATTCTTAATTCATTAAAACATTTATCATGAAAAAATTAATCACTTTAACTATCTTTTCTTTCTTGATGATTTCTACGGCTTTACAGGCTCAAACTAAAAAGGGGGATAAAGTACCTGGATACATCATTGATAACAGCGGTAAAAAAACCACAGGTTACATTATATATAGTGATTGGGCTAACAATCAGGTTCAAGTAAAGTTCATCAAAAAGGGCAGTTCTAAGAAAGAAGTTTACAAGCCTTCCCAATTAAAAGCTTATTCTTATGAAGAAGAATTAACAGATTGCTTGGGTAAAAAAGAAAAAAGATGGGTTCACTACGAAACTCGCAAAGCCGATAGACCTTCAAGAATTTTCGGACCTACAACTGTATTCATGCATAAAGAAGTAAGCGAAGGGCATTATTCTTTGTTCTGCTTCTATGTCGAAATCAGAAATAATGTGAAAAAACCTTATGAATATTCCTTCTTTGTAGAAGATGACAAAGGAAATTTTACAAAAGTTACCGATGAGAATTTCGAATCCATTGCCGGAAAATTATTTAAAGATTACACGGCTATGAAATCGAAACTTGGAGATAAAGACTTCAGAATGAAAAACATGGATAGATTAGTAGCTGATTACAACTATTGGAAAGAACATCAGCATAATCCAAACGAATATAAAGTGGCCATGAAAGAGTAAGGGGGGTATAGCTCAAAATTGAGCATACTAATGCGGCAGCACGTCAAGGACGTTGTTGCCGTTTTTTATTTTTGGTTTTTGATTCCCCTAAATAGGACATGAAAATTCACTAATTTTGTCGGAGCAAACCTAGATAATGGAACCGATAAAAATTCTACAATTGTGTAAAAAATTTCCCTACCCTAGCAAAGATGGGGAATCTATCGCGATTAAAACCTTGAGCCATTCCTTAGTAGAATTAGGTTGCGAAATGGATTTGCTCTCCATGAACACCAGCAAACATAAGTTCGAAGGAAATACATTCCCAGAAGGTGCAAGCCATTATTCCCTTATAGAATTCGTAGAAGTAGACAATAACATTTACATCAAGGATGCTATTTTGAATTTATTTTCGGGAGCATCGTTTCACATCAGCAGATTTATTTCGGAGGATTTTAAAAAAAAATTAATCGAATTATTATCCTCAAAAAAATATGATTTTATCCAATTGGAAACCCTGGTTCTGGCTGCGTATATTCCCACCATCAGAGAGCATTCAAAGGCAAAAATAATGATGCGTTCTCATAATGTTGAATTTGAAATATGGGAACGGATAAAAAACAACACAACATTTCCTATCAAAAAATGGTATTTATCGTTATTGGTTCGAAGGCTTAAAAAATTCGAGTTATCCCAAATTAATCTATATGATTTATTTTTATCCATCACCCAAAAAGATTTGGATTATTATAAAAAACTAGGATTAAATATTCCTTCCTTGAATATTCCTATCGGAATCAATAAAAAAAATTATTTCCCGGATTATTCTTCTTTCCTCAAAAAAAATAAAATCAATTTCATCGGCTCCTTGGATTGGCAGCCCAACCTCGAAGGTTTATCTTGGTTTCTAGAACATGTTTGGCATAAAACCATTAAAGAATATCCTGACATGGAATTCCATATTGCTGGGCGAAACACACCCAAAAGTCTTTTGGATTTACGAGAAAAGAATATCTTCGTACACGGTGAAGTAGATGATGCCAAAGCATTTATTAACGAATGTCCTATTATGATTGTGCCCTTGAGATCCGGCAGCGGCATGCGAGTAAAAATCCTAGAAGGCATGGCATTGGGACGGGTCGTTATTACCTCAAGTATTGGAATGGAAGGCATACCTGCCATTCATCAAAAAGAAATTTTAATCGCAGACACACCTGAAGAATATGTAACAGCAATACGTTTTTGCATGGAAGGAAAAGAACAAATGGAACAAATCGGAAAAAATGCAGAAATATTCATTCAAGAAAATTTCGACACTTTGAATATTTCCAAAAGACTAAAAGATAAAATGCAATCCATGATACATAAAATAATAAGAAATTAAATGGATGGAATTTCATATATCATCCTCATTGTTATTTTTATTTCAAGCACATTTTGTTTGGTTTATAGTTATTTTATTTTTCCTTTAATCTTGAAATTTATTTCCCGAAATAAAAAAAATAATTCCATTTGTTTTAAGCATCTTGAGGAATTACCTCATGTCACTTTACTCATGTCCCTTCATAATGAAGAAAAAATTATTGAAGAAAAATTAAATTCATTAATCAAACAAAAATATCCATTAGAAAAGTTAAATATTTTTATAGGGTCGGATAATTCTAATGATGATACGAATAAAATTGTTGCCAATTTTATTCAAAAATATAAATTAGAAAAAAATTATTTTTTCTTCCCATTTAAAAATCGACAAGGCAAACCGGGCGTTATTAATTCTTTGGTCAAAAAAGCATTTAGCATTTACCCTAAAAATAAAAATCATATTTTAATTATTACGGATGCTAGTGTTATTTTAAGCGAGGATACAACTTTTCACTTAGTCAAACATTTTAAAAATCCGAACATCGGATTGGTCGACTCCCACATGAAACATACCGGCTTGCAACAAGAAGGCATTTCCCAATCGGAAGACCAATATATTTCGAATGAAGTGACCATTAAATACCATGAGAATATAAGTACGGGAAAAATGATGGGTCCATTCGGGGGGTGTTATGCCCTGCGTTCTACTTGCTTCGTTCCCGTTCCTTCCAATTTTCTAGTCGATGATTTTTTCCTCGCCATGAAAGTATTGGAACAAGGTAAAGACAACATCAACGATTTGGATGCCATTTGCCAAGAATCGGTCTCCCATAATATCCAACAAGAATACCGAAGGAAAGTAAGAATTTCATCGGGCAACTTTCAAAATCTATCTACTTTCAAACATTTATTGTTGCCCCATAAAAAAAGCATTGCCTTTAATTTCTTATCCCACAAAGTATTACGATGGTTAGGTCCTTTTTTTATCATCCTATCTTTTGTCAGTAATCTTTTTCTTTGTCTTTCAGAAAACATAATCTTTATAATTTTGTTTTCCTTTCAAGTAGGATTGATATTTTTAATACCGATATTAGATCTTATTTTACAAAAACTGAGTATCAACATCCATCTTTTCCGATCGATACGATACTTTTTCGTGATGAATTTTGCCTTATTACAAGGCCTCATCCGTTATCTAAAAGGAATTAAGAGCAATGTCTGGCAACCAACCGAACGACCCGATACAACTGAACACCATCCCTGAAGCCATTGAAGAAATCAAGGCGGGTAGATTGGTGATTGTTGTAGATGATGAGGATAGAGAAAATGAAGGCGATTTCATCGCTTCCGCCCAAAGCATGACCCCAGAACTCGTCAATTTCATGATTACCCAAGGGAGAGGGCAACTCTGCACGCCGATTACACAGGAACGTGCCGATGAATTGAACCTTCCCCTCATGGTAAAAAACAACACTGATCTACACAAAACCGCCTTCACCATTTCCATTGATTACCAAGGACCCGGTTGTACTACGGGCATTTCCGCCTTCGATAGATCCAGTGGCATCAAGGCATTAACCCGCCCAGATACCCAAGCATCGGATTATGGAAGACCCGGCCACCTACATCCTTTAATTGCCAAGGAAGGAGGCGTATTACGTAGAACCGGACATACTGAAGCCGCCGTAGATTTGGCTCGATTAGCGGGGCATTATCCTGCTGCTGCACTCATAGAAATTCTAAATGAAGACGGAACGATGGCCCGCCTTCCCGACTTGATAAAAATAGCCCAAAAATTCGATTTAAAAATTATTTCTATCAAAGACCTAGTAGAATACCGAATGAATACTGAACGATTAATACAACGAGAAACCACCATTAAAATGCCAACCGAATGGGGCGAATTCGAGCTCATCGCTTATACACAACTCACAACAGGCGAAACACATTTGGCTTTGAAAAAGGGGGATTGGTCCAATGATGAACCAGTTATTGTAAGGGTGCACTCTTCTTGTGAAACCGGCGATATTCTCGGCTCTCTAAGATGTGATTGTGGTCCTCAGCTTCATGCTGCCATGAAAAGAATCGAGGAGGAAGGAAAAGGGCTGGTTCTCTATATGAGACAAGAAGGTAGAGGTATCGGTCTCCTCAATAAATTGAAAGCCTATAAACTCCAAGAGCAGGGGTACGACACTTACGAAGCTAATCAGAAATTGGGCTTCAAAATGGATCAAAGGGATTATGGCATCGGGGCACAAATTCTTCGAGATTTAAATATCTCAAAAATCAGATTATTGAGTAACAATCCTCGAAAAAGGATTGGTCTGATTGGATATGGATTGGAAATCGTAGAAAATCTTGCGATTGAAATTGCTCCCAACCAGCATAATGAATTTTATCTTCAAACCAAAAGGGATAAGATGGGGCATGAAATCCTAAAAAAATAGGATGAGATCCTTAGCTAAGATTATTGCTACCAGTTTGGGTTTTGGATATGCTCCTTTTGCTCCCGGCACTTTCGGAACCCTCTTCGGATGCATCATTTTACTGATATTATGGAATTTTTCTGTCGGATTTCTTCCCTATCAGATATTCATCATTATAGGATCTATCCTTTTCTTTATGATAGGCGTTTGGGCCACCAATTTATTAGAAAGTGAATGGGGGCATGATCCGGGAAAAATCGTAATCGATGAAACAGTAGGACTTTGGCTTACCTGTTTTCTCATTCCTTTACATCCGACTTATATCTTAATCGCATTCATTCTTTTCCGATTTTTTGATATTCTAAAGCCATTAGGCATCAAAAAATTCGAAAAAATAAAAGGGGGCTATGGTGTCATGCTCGATGATATCATAGCTGGAATTTATAGCAATATTTTGCTACAAATTATTTATCGATTCCATCTCTTACCCGATTCTTGGATATTTTAGGCTTCCTTTCTTTTTCCTACTGCCAACATACCCCCCAAGTACGCCATAGGTAAAGGCATCAAAATTCCGATCACCCACATCCATGTAGGATGGAAGAAACTCATCAGATTCAAAACAACAAAAAGCGATATGGCGACACCGATAGCAATTGCACTCTTCCGCCAATTCTCAGGCATTATTTTAGCAGCAACAAATGAACCGACCAAAGGACCCAACAACCATCCAGCTACAACCAACAATAAGGCACCAATAGGTAACCCTGCTACATATTCTCCCATCATTTCTTTATTGGTTAAATCTAAATCCGCTGGGGTAGGATAAACCTGATGAGCAATTCCCATTTCGAAGATTCCAGAAATCAACCCTGAAATCATTACACCTGCTATTACTACTAATACTTTTTTCATGGTATAAATTTATTATTAAGCATTAATGATTATGTCTACGATTTGGGTAAGTGAATTATTAATTTTCCAGTAATATCATACATTTTTAGATGAAATAAAACATTAATACTCACAATCTGATTCAAACGAAGAGGTTCTAAAATAGAAAAACCCTCTTGGTGTTTTCACACCAAGAGGGTTTTTTACAGCAGAGATATATTATTCTCTATTTATCCAACAGCACAATTCTATAGGTATTGACTTTTCCACCTTTGGCATCTACCGTAAGGAAATATGTACCCGGAGACCACTGTTCCATCTCGAAGGAAATTCTGTTTTTCCCTGTATTTAGATTGATTTCCTTTTCCGTCATTTTCTGTCCTAACACATCCAAAATCTGGAAGCGGGTATTGCCTACTTCTGCATCCAAATCTATTTCGAAATAGAAAGTTCCTAATGTCGGATTTGGCAATACAATTCCCGTACCCAAGGGATTGAGACAAGGAGAATCTTTCGACAGTGCCACTATCTGGATTTCCGAATAGGTATAGGTTCCATCGAAATCCACTTGCTTGAGGCGGTAGAAATTCCTTTCCGAATTCAATCTTTCATCCGTATAGTGGTATTCGATGGGCTCTGTTGAATTTCCATTCCCCTCTACCCTAGCTATTTCTTCGAATCTTACCCCATCCTCACTTTTCTCGATGATGAAATGGGAATTGTTTTCTTCGCTTAGGGTGACCCATTCCAACTTGGCATCGCAATTGGAATTATATGCCTTGAAGTAGGATAGTTCGACGGGGAGTTCTCTGGTCGTGAAACCGGCATCCACATTGCATGAATTATCTCCCGTTAGGAAGTTCAACTCGTTTGTGCGGTAGGTCAACATATCTATATCACTATCGCCCGCATCTGTAAGGGAGGACGAAGTCGCATCTTGGAAAGTAGCGGAGCCGAAAGATAAGCCCAGTTCATTTTTCCCCGGTTGGAATTCCAAGTAATAATCGCCCGTTTTTGCTACAATGACATATGTTCCATCCGATTCCGTAATCGTTTGGCTAATTATGGCATCAGTAACTATATCTTTGAGGAATACCGTTACATTTTCTAGTAAATCATCTCCTACATCGTATGTTCCCGATTCATTGGCGTCGTGGAACACAAGTCCGCATATCTGGGAGGTCATCACACCAAAATCGATGGTTTGGTTTCCGTTCATGTCGTCTCCATCTACCGGCGTATCGGGTTCCGAACCAAATGTGAGCGTTATCATTCCAGAACGGATGCCTTCCAATTCCAGATCCGAATCGTCGATGCCGTGGTTCCTGTCATTCAGATCGCTGTTGCCCCCATAGGAAACGGGACTCGAACACATGCCCTCCAAAACCTTGTCCTTATCAAAATTGGCAGGTGATACCCGGACGAAATAATCATCACCTCCCAATCTGTCGAAACAATATTCGCCATTCACGTCCGTAAAGGTGGACCAGTAGAAGGCGTCACTGTCTTTATCGAACACACCATCATTGTCGGTATCCACAAACAGATCCAAACGGACACCTTCAAGAACGGATTCCGTCCCTCCTTTGGCCCCATCCATATCTGTATCTTCCCAGACCAAATCTCCTAGTTTCACCGCATAATAGAAGCCGAAATCGACGGTCATGTTTCCCTGTTTGTCGTCGCCATCCACAGCCACATCTGGTTCGGCATTATACTCTAAGGTCAATACCGATGATGCCACACCTTGGTTGGCTTCGTCATAATGCATTTCTTCCACTCCCGCATCATCATCATCCATGTCGAAATCATTGCCTCCAAAAGCGGTGGAATTCACCATCCCATTCAATACCCCACCCCAGTTAGACGCTGGAACATTGACGAAATATTTTCCGGGTGACAAGTTATCGAATCCATAGATTCCGGAGCCATCCGTTATATCATTTGTGATGTAAGTATCCATATTTGTATCCAACATTTCATCTCCATCGGCATCTTGGTACAGTTCTACCGTGACTCCCGAAATGACGGGTTCGCCCGTATCTCTGAAGCTGTTGTTGTTGGTGTCTTCGAAGACCAGGTTTCCAATTCTCATTACAGCTGGTGGAGTATAAAAACCGAAATCTAGGGTGAGATTAGAATTATTATCTGTATCTCCATCTGTAATGGGTTCTCCATTTTCAGTGAGCGTTACAATTGAGCTGATGACACCAAACTGCCCTGCTTGTTGGGTATCGGTGCCGTGGTCTGCATTGTTCGTGTCTGAATTTCCTGTTACCATTCCTGGAGAATTGCACATGTTATTGAGTACCCCAGTTCCTCCTTGGAAATTCTCAGGTGCAACCCTTACAAAATAATTAGCAGAGGGAATGGAATCGAATAAATAATTACCTAGGCTGTCTGATTTAGTTGTAGATAAAAGAATATCTTCTTCAGAATTAAAGATGTTATCACCATTGTCTACAAATAGATCCACTTTTACTTTTTCTATGCCCGGTTCGGTTCCATTCATTGTGCTTCCCATATCTGTATCTTCCCAAATTTGGTCTCCAATGGAAAGATCTCCAAAAGAAGAGCAATTTGTTTCGATAGGAGCGGTAAGCATTACTGTCCACCAATCCGCACTACCCAAACTGGGCATTGATTTATCTCCAGAAACACCTGAATAGGTATATCCTAATAATAAGTAATCTCCATTTTCTGCTATATCCATAGCCCCTAATATATCTTGAGTAGCAGTTCCGATTGTTTTTTCCCATTCTACAACACCTTGCTTATCTGTTTTGACAAACCAATAATCATCGCTACCTAGATTCGCTTCAGTTTTATCTCCATTTATCCCTGATCGAGAATAACAGCCTAATGCAAATCCTCCATCTGTTGTTTGTTTCATATCAATCACATAATCATTGGCATTGCCTCCTATCGTATTTTGCCACTCTATATTTTGTCCCGTTGCATCCACTTTAAATAACCAAATATCATTGCCTCCCATTGCCCCTTCGGTTTTATCTCCATTTGCTCCAGAATTTGAACTCCCACCTATTACAAATCCACCATCAGAATGATATAACAAATCACGACCACTATCATTGCCACTCCCTCCAATTGAGTTTTGCCAAATGATGGTTCCATTTGAACTATTCAGTTTCATGATTAACATGTCAGAATTAGCACTAACTTCTGTTATATCACCATCTCCTGGGGAATTTGTAGTTCCTAGTATCACATAATGCCCATCATTTGATTCTACAGCACCATAGGCGGCTTCTGAACCACTTCCTCCAATTGTATTTTCCCAAACGATATTAAAAGCATTATCTAATTTCACGATCCACATATCGGTTCCATCACTAGCCTCAGATTTAACACCACTCACTACTCCTGAAGAACTAGTACCCGCTAATAAATAACCATTATCAGATGTTTGTATAGTTAACCATAAGTTATCAGCATCAACTCCGCCTAGGTTCTGTTGCCCCAATACATTCCCATCAAAATCTAATTTGAGCATCCAGTAATCTCCTCCTCCAACTCTAGGTATTGTTTTCACCCCTCCTATGTCTCCCAAACTGAACATAGAAACAACATAGCCATCTACAGATTCTTTAATAGATCTTACATAATCTGTTCCAGCAGGTGCATCAATGAGTTTTGTCCATAAAGTATCTCCATGCTGATTTATTTTAATAATCACACCTTCATCCCCTCCAAAATAGTTACTCCTTCCTCCTAATAAAAATCCACCATCAGAGGTTCTAATACCTGCATATGACATTTGATCTGCTGAAGCACCCAAATAGGCTTCCTGCCAAACAATGGTTGCTTTTGGATCACAGTTTTTAAAACCAAAATCTACTGTAAGGTTGGTATTGTTATCGGTATCTCCATCATCAGTCGGTTCTGATCCCAATGCAAGAGTAATGGGTTCACTTACAATTGAAATGCCGTTTTGTACACCATCATTATCATTGTTGATATTATCATCTGGATCTGTGGGTACATTCCCTTGGGTAAGGTAAAATGTTCCTAAAACACCAGAATTCAAATCGAAATTGGATATAGGGATTTCTACGATATAGTCGCCATCCAATAAGCCCGAAAATTGGTAATTACCACTACTATTGGTCGTTATCTGATCCAATAAAATATCAGCACTAGATAAATCATTGCTGGCATCCGAATCTTCGTATAAATTCAAAAGCACCCCTTCGATTCCCATTTCAGAATCTCCTACATTATATAAACCATCTTCTACTTTTTCATCCCAAACGAGATCTCCTAGAGACATGGTTGGTGGATTGTAAAATCCAAAATCTATGGTTAGATTCCCATTGGCATCATCTCCATCATTGGTAGGTTCTGTCCCCTCAACCAAGGTAAGCATATCACTTCTTACCCCATTTAATTTATGTTGAGTATCTACAATTCCATGATCTTGATTATCCGTATCAGAATTTGCACTAACAGAAGTTCCAGTTGTCGGAAAATAACCTGATAATGATTCGTTGAAATCAAAAGATGATTCGGGAATGACAATAAAGAAATTACCATCTGGTATATTTTCGAAAAGATAATTCCCAAGCCCATCTGTTGTTTTCATACTTATTAAGCCATCACCGTTTTGTGGATCTGGGTTGAAAATTCCGTCACCATCATCCATATATAATTTTAATGGGACATTCGGAATCCCTGATTCACCATTGTTAAAAAGACCATCTTGGTTGCTGTCTTCCCAAACCATATTTCCTATACGGCCATTCCCCCGGTCGCAAAAGGTATTCCCTATCAATGCTATATCGTCCAACCTGAAAAAGGGATGCCCTTCATTGTTGTTCCAGAAACGAATTTCGAATGTTATGGTTTTTCCTGCCCAGCTATCAGTGTCTATTCCATCGAATGGAATATAGAATTTATTCCAATAATCATCATTATATAATATTTCACTTGAATATAATTCAGGGCCATATATATTTCCTTCATGTATTACTACTCTATAATGAGCGTTAGAATTCGTTTCAAACAACCCACTCATATTGACCTGACCTGCTTCGAAGTATAGTCCATAAATATTCGGTTCCGATTCTGTTGAAAATAAGAAAGAAAGTGATAGATTATCAATGATTGTATTCCCATCATTATATACAATTGGGGAAACCTCTTGATCATCAATCTGAGGAAAGCAACGAGCATTCAAACCGCCAGGATCAAAACTATCATCCTGATTAATAGAACCAGTACTTTCCGTCTGCATTACTGGTACTTTGGGATCCGGTCCTCCTACACTTGGAACCGTCATTCCTATAAATGTCATGCAGTCTTCTGTTGCTGCATTGCGGTACATACCGTCATTCAAACCTCCTTCGAAAGTATGAGCGTAAAGGAAATTGGATTTGTAGAAGGCATTTTGTGCCCGAAGTTGATAAATGGCACACAAGATTAAAATTAGAGTAACTAATTTTCTCATATTAATGATTATTTTAATGTCTTGAGTAAAGGATATTAAGAAGTGCGCATATTAGCAAATCCAAGTATTATGCCAGAATTTATTCTGCTAATCGGAATTTCAAATTTTGTGACTTAGATGAAACCTACATACAATTTATACTAATACATATATTACTTATTATCAAAAGTAAAGGTTTGTAATTACTATTTTTCCAATCTTTTTAAGATATTTTATTTTCGAAAAACTTAAAATTATAAAACCTTCAGCCATCCAAAATCGATACAAACAGTTTTATCATTTCCATCTAAATGAATTAGACAACATTAAACCATCCATGATTTCGAACCGTAGCACAATTTTTGCCGTTATTGTATAAAAACATTTAGTATCTTGTAATAGGCAATGGTAAATATGGTCTTTTTTACTTCTTTGTTTTCAAATTGAGATTGTTACCTTTGCATCGCTTTTTTAGTCATAACACATACTATCAGAAAAAAACTTAATGTCCCAATAATACTTTTGTATGAAGAAAATAGAGTTGGAAATCGTTGCTCTTTCGCATAGCGTGACTCAATCGTCGAACTATGCTGTTGTCTTGGGAGAAACCGAAGGAAATAGGAGACTACCTATCGTAATTGGAGGTAATGAAGCCCAAGCCATCGCCATTGCAATGGAAAGGATGACACCGAACCGCCCATTAACCCATGATTTACTTAAAAATACATTACTCACTTTTGATATAGACCTGAAGGAAGTCATCATATCCAATCTTATCGAAGGTATATTTCATGCTAGGCTGATTTGTGTCAAAAATGGGGAAGAATATGAAATAGATTCCAGAACTTCTGATGCCATTGCTTTAGCTGTGCGATTTGATTGTGCCGTATATACCTATGAATTCATCATGGATAAGGCAGGAATCATTTTAGAAGATGGTATGGAAAAAAATGAGTCCACTAAATCGAAGAGAAAGAAAGAAGAAAAAAGCAGCGAACGCTCTCTAGGAACTTTTAGTGACAATGAGTTATCCAATATGTTGGAAGAAGTGCTTAACCAGGAAGATTATGAACAGGCGGTAAGAATCCGGGATGAAATGAAAAGAAGAGAAAACAAAAGCTAAAAATTTCTTTTATCTTTTAGAAAGGCCTTTGGTTAGATTTTATTCTTGCCAAAGGCTTTTTTTATGAATGTACAAGCCCTTATTCTGATTTTCGGCATGAAATTCGATTGGCATATATTGTTGTTTTTCATCATACGATACTACCGGACAAAAAAAACCTGCACCTTAGGAGGGAGGATTAAGATGCAGGAACATAAAACATACTATGAGAAAACCAAGACCAAGATATGCCTGTTCTAGATATCTTCATAAGGGTAATTACGGACTTAAGTGCAGTTTTGAGAAAACGGTCGGTATTGGTTAGAAAACGGCAAACAAAAAAACCTGCAACTCTTCAGTTGCAGGCACACTAAACATACTATGAGAAAACTAAAACAAAACTAATACTGAAT
>JAHDDR010000059.1 GCA_020629255.1 Saprospiraceae bacterium
TTTGTATGAAAGTTCTGGCAACTCAACGCTTTCTTTGGAAGAACCACCAACGAATATTGAAAATGGCTTAGGGATATTTACAGGAGCGAGTAGTGATACGTTGTATTTGGAGGTTATTAAAATTTAATCAAATTTTATTCTCTATACGAGAGCTTTTGTTTTGTCTTAATGTTGCAGAACGAAACTAGAGTATATGTCGAGTTTTCCAGCTCTTGGAACACAGCATATAAAAATGTTTATCCCCATCCGATAGCTATTACTGAATTTGTTGCATTGCATTTGAATTTCGATAGGATACCTTCTGAATCAATTACTATTTATGACTGCCATTATTATTATTGTGATAGTCATAAGTATGAATCCTTAAAACATGCTCTAATGAGCGTTAAAAACAAAAGCCTTGCAGAAATTTCTGCAAGGCTTTTTTACCCAATAAAGAGAGGAGGTGTTAATCCACCACAAATCGTTCCACCATTCTGGAAGAACCATCCGAAATCAGTAAGAAATAATTGCCCGAAGGCATATCATCCATTTCGATTTTTTCAAAAATGGAAGAACCTGAAACCTGTTTTTGATAAATAGGTCTTCCTAATATATCTATGATGATGAAATCCAAATCAGAATATTGTTCCATTTCCATCTGAATAATGAACCGACCATCATTCGGATTCGGAGCCAACTGGAAAGAAACCAAACCAGATAATTCATCCGTAGAAGAAATATTAATGTCTGCCACACCCACACAACCATTCGAATCGGTAACCGTTAATGAATAATCACCGGGTTCTTCAACGATGGCTGAAGTCGTTTCTCCATTACTCCAATTATAGTTGTAGGGTGGAGTACCCCCCATTACATTACTGAAGGTGAATCCGTTGCCATAATCATGATTCGTAGTCACGACCAAAGTATTCGGCTGTTCCACTTCAATGGTTGTTCCAAATCCACAACCTTCCTGATCCGTAACAATTAAATTATATGTTCCTGCATTTAGATTTCCTAAATCCTCGGTATCCGCAAAAATGCCATTCCCTTCCCATTGGTAGTTGAAGGGTCCGGTTCCACCAAGTACTTCCACATTAATAAATCCGGAGCCATCTTCGTAGCAATCCAAATCATTTACAACGTAATCAACTTCTACAGCAGGGCTGCTCTCGATGGTTCCTTGGGCAATACCCGAACATCCATTGGCATCCGTAACGGTAACGGTATACGTACCTGGACCCAAATCATCTTGAAGTTGAAGGAAATAACCATTGTCCCATTCAAAAGTATAGGGATGGATACCTCCGGAAGGCATAGCCAAGGCAACACCCGTTCCTGCATCACAATTATCATTTTGGGTATCAATGGTAGCCGTAACGAATACATTTACATTAACGAAAGTGGTATGGATACTATCACAACCAATGCTGCTTGTCAAAACTTCTTCAACAACATCCGACTCAAAATAAACATTGCCATTATATTCTGCACCGGAACAAAGTGAAACTTCACTAGTGGTAAAAACGATAGGTTGAACAAAAAGGTATGTAATAACCGTGCTATCGCATCCGGCAGATGAAAGTAGGTAGTCTGTATAGACGCCTTGTTCAGAATATATATTTCCACCCACTTCATAGCTGTCGCCTTCACAGATGAAAACTTCATTATCGAATTGTCCGACGGGGTTGACAACAAGTTCAGTAATAACCAAAGAATCGCAACCAGCTGAGGAAACCAACATATCTTCATAAATCCCTGATGTCGTATAAATATTACTTCCTACTTGAACGAATTCTCCCTCACAAAGGGTAAAGAATTGATCGAATGCGGTATCTGTAATAACAGTGATGTCAGAAATAACTGTAGAATCACAACCACCCGAGGAAACGAATACATCTTCATAAACGCCGGTTTCCGAATATATACTATTTCCAACGGTAATGGATTCCCCATCACATAACGTAAATTCAAATTCAGTAATGATTTCTGAAACGACTAATAATTCGGTGATGACCAAAGAATCACATCCTGCATCTGAAACTAGCATATCTTCATATACACCATTCTCGGTGTACATGCTATTCCCGATTTCATAAATATCACCATCACAAATTTGTATGAATTGTTCTACTATATGATTTGGATTAACCTCCACCTCAGAAATAACTAATGAATCACATCCATTCGAAGATTCTAATATATCTTGATAAATCCCGTTGCTACTATATTCATTCGTACCAACAATTACAGATTCTCCCTGACAAATACTATGGAAATTTTCTTGTACAAGCTCAGGTAAAATAGTAAGATGGGTAATGACCGTCGAGTCACAGCCATCCGAAGAAGTCAAGATATCTTCATAATCTCCGGAAGTATCATATTCACTATTTCCAATCGGATAGGTTTCCCCAAAACAAAGAATAATATCTTGTTCTACAATTGTAGGAAAGGCAACCGTTAAGAATGTAAATACGGTCGAATCGCAACCATTTACTGTTGTGAAATTATCTTCATATTGCCCTTGCGTTGAATAGGTGTTAGAACCTACGGTAATGGATTCTCCATCACAAATGGTGACATGATTTTCTACTTCCACCTGATTGGTGATAGTTAAGTGGGTAATGACCAAAGAATCGCAACCTAAATAAGAAGTAAGTAAATCTTCATAATCACCGGCTAAAGTATAAGTACTATTGCCTACCGTATACGAACTACCATTACATATCTGCACATCATTTTCTTCAATGATATCATTTAGAACCGTCAAATTGGTATGGATGATGGAATCACAACCATGAATGGAAGTCAATTCTTCTGTATAAAATCCGGATGCATTATAAGTCGTATTGCCAACCGTATAGGTTTCGCCATTACAAATAGTGACAAAATCTTCAACTTCTGTTGGAAAGGATAGCGTTAAATGGGTGATGACTGTCGAATCGCAACCCGCAGAAGAAACCAGAATATCTTCATAATCTCCAGCAGTAGAATACGTATTAGAACCAACAGTTATCGATTCTCCCTGGCAAATAATAACATCTTGTTCGTTGATGATTTCAGAAACAACGGAAAGGTTGGTTATCACCAAAGAATCACAACCGTCAGCAGTAACCAAAAGGTCTTCATATTGCCCTGGAGTACTGTAAGTACTACTTCCAACCGTATAAGTTTGTCCAGTACAGATTTGTGGAAATATTTCATTTTCGATTTGATTCGTAACAGTTAGATGGGTAATGACCAAAGAATCACAACCGTCTGCTGTTACCAAGAGATCCTCATAATCTCCGCTTGTATCATAAGTGCTACTTCCTACAGTATAAGTTTGCCCCGTACAAATTTCTGGATAAATTTCATTCGTAATAGAACTAGAAACGGTAAGATGGGTAATCACCAAAGAATCACAACCATTCGAGCTCACTAAGAGATCTTCGTAGTCTCCAGAAACAGTATACGTACTTGTTCCAACCGTGAAGGATTGCCCATCGCAAATTTGGGGGGAGATTTCTTCCGTGACAGTGGTTAATACCGTTAAATGAGTAATGACCAAAGAATCACAGCCCAATGAATTCACTAGTATATCATCATATTCTCCAGATGTAGTATAATTGCTACTTCCTACAGTATAAGTTTCTCCGGTACAAATACTGACATCATTTTCCGAACTGGATGTATTAAAGATGACTTCAATTTCATCTACGGCAGTTTCTGTTCCATTCGAAACCGTAACAGTATATATACCCGATTCGGTAACTTCTATGCTTTGAGTAGTTTCATCTGTTGACCAATCGTAAGTCAATCCAGGTAGTTCCGTATCCAGTACAAACGAAAAACCATTACAAACCGTAGCATTACAATCAGATGGAGTAGGAGGAATGTCCCAAGTAAGGGTAACAATGAAGGTTACTTCCGCATCGTTTCCTGAATCATTACTAGAATCAAAAATATTGAATTCCCATTGCCCGGTAGGGTCATTGTTTCCATAATCTGAAGAGACACTTTCGGTTCCTTGATAATTTCCCGAAGGAAAAGGTTGATAATTGGCAACATCTGCAAATGTGCCGGGAGCATCTACAGTAATAAAAATTTCATTCAACCAAGAAGCTCCAAAAGACTCCACAGTAGTTTGTAATGAAACATTAATGTTAGTGGCATTAGCAGGGATACTTGAATAGATACCCGAAGGAAAAGTAATGAACCCCATTCCTGTAGGACCAGATGCTCCAACAATAATAAGTGTTTCTTCATTTTGCTCTCCAGTCGTTCCGGGTGTGGCCGGACAATGGAGACTTACCACCAAAGGATCGTTGTTGAGCTTTTCTGCCTGAATAGGAGAAAAGGAAGTCAAAATGAAACTAAGTATTACAAAACCGTAAAAAATAATTCTCATAACATATCAAATCAAAGTAATAGAATAAGGGTGTCTTAAAATGATTGTTTTGACATCAGAAGGGCATGTCAGTACCATTACGCTCAGAAGAACGTTGTCGAGGAATATGAATAGTGCAGTTTTTTTATAGCAAAGTCCGTACCTTCTTTTTAAAGTTTTTGTGACATTGCAGTTTTTTTAGAGAAAAAAAAGAAATTATCCAAAACAGGGAACTCAAATACCTCTAAATCGTTTATTACGACTATGTTCTTTATTGAATTCTAAATCGTATTTTTGTGTAGAACACAATAGGAAAATGGAATTAATACCTTTTGATATTATTGAAAAATTGGAGTTGGATAAAATCCTCCAATGGATAGAAAAAGAATGCCTCGGCGAACCGGGAAAGCAAGTCGTTAGAAAAATCAGACCCAGAACAGAGATCTTTATCATCGATCGTTTGTTGAAGGAGGTCAAGGAGTTCCAGATGTCTTTTGAAGAGATTCCGGTACCCATTTCCAATTATGTAGATGTTTCCGAACAGCTGAAACTCTTGGAAATAGAAGGAATGGTGCTACCTATTGATCAAATTGTAGCCGTCAAGAATCAGCTGGTGGTCATGTCGGAGCTTTTCCAATTCTTCTCGGTAGAAAATCAAAAAATATACCCTACACTTTATGATATCTTGAGGGAAGACACTTTCGATATGAAAGTCATTTTAGGTATCGAAAAAATCATTGATGATGAAGGTAGAATAAAAAGAACGGCTTCTCCCGAACTGATGAAAATCCACAAGGCAATGGTTTCCAAACGTAGGGAATTGGACAAACAATTTGCAGATACCATTCAAAATTATCGTAAAAAAGGATGGCTCACAGATAGCATCGAGAGTTTTAGAAACGGAAGAAGGGTCTTATCCGTACCCGCAGAGCATAAAAGAAAAATCAAGGGAATCATCCACGATGAATCCGCAACAGGAAAAACAGCATTTCTTGAACCAGAGAATATCATAGGTATTAATAATGATATTTTTAATTTGGAAAATGAAGAACGAAGGGAAGTCCATAAAATACTAAAAGACCTCTGTGCCATGCTTCGCCCTTATGTTCCCATCATGAGGAAATACCAATCTTTAATTATCAGGTTTGATGTGATTCGTGCCAAAGCAAAATTAGCGGTTGTCTTGGATGCAGATATGCCTCGACTTAAGGACCGACCCCAGTTTCATTTCATGAAATCATACCATCCGCTCTTATTGTTGAAAAATAAATCGGAAGCCAAAAAAACCATTCCCTTTGACTTGGTTCTTCATGGAAAGAATAGAATTTTGGTACTAAGTGGTCCGAATGCCGGAGGAAAATCTGTTTCTATGAAAGCAGCCGGTCTCCTTCAAATGATGGTCCAATCCGGAATATTGGTGCCGAGTGATCCCGAATCCGAATATGGTATTTTCCATTCCTTTTTTGCAGATATCGGCGATCAGCAATCCCTAGAAGATGATTTGAGTACCTATTCATCTCGATTAAAAAACATGAAAATGTTCATGAAAAACGCCAATAGCAAAACATTGGTTTTAATTGATGAATTTGGCTCTGGTACAGATCCGCAAATAGGAGGAGCCATAGCAGAATCCATATTAAAAGATTTGCATGACAAGAAGGTCTTTGCATTTATTACCACCCATTATTCCAATTTAAAAGTCTTTGCCTTTAAAACCAAAGGGATTGTCAATGCAGCCATGCGTTTTGATAAAGATACTTTATCACCTACCTACGAATTACAAATAGGAAGCCCGGGTAGTTCTTATGCTTTTGAAATTGCTAAAAAAATAGGCTTGGGTACAGAAGTCATTAAATATGCAAAAAAGAAAATTGGAAAAAATGAACGAGCCATCGATCAATTATTAATCGATTTACAAAAAGAAAAACAAGAGTTAGAAGAAAAATTAGCAGCAGCACAATCCAGACAAAAAAGTTTGGATACGTTGATAAAGAATTACGAAAAAATGTCCGGTGATTTGGAAGTAAGTCGTAAAAAATTAAAATTGGATGCCAAGGAATTAGAAATACAACGTTCAGCACAAGACAATAAAATTTTAGAGAAATTAGTCAGGGAAATAAAAGAAGAAAAAAATCTAGAAAAAGCAAAAAAACTTGCGGCTGATGCAAGAGAAAAAAGAAAAAAGAATTCCGAGTTGGTTCACGGATTAAAAGAAGATATTTATCACAAAGAATCCAAGAAACAAAAACGTGCTATCATAGTAGGAGACTTTGTGAAATTAAAATCCGGAGGGTCGACGGGTACTGTAATTAGAATAGATAAAAAGACGGTTATCATAGAAATGGGCTTGCTAAAAATAACCGCTAAAATGCGAGATTTGGAATTAGTTGGTGAACCGTTGGAATTCAAAAAGAAGGGAATTAATTCTAATTTAGTTGAAAAAAAATCACAATTCGTTTCCAAGTTGGATGTCAGGGGAATGAGAAGGGACGACGCATTAATAACACTAGAAAGATACATGGATAACGCCTTGGTTTCCGGTGTGTCGAAATTAGAAATTATACATGGTAAAGGAGATGGGATTTTACGTCAGGCGGTTCATCAAAAATTAAGAGAATACTCCGACATTAAAGAATTTTATCACCCCGAACCGCAACAAGGAGGAGACGGAGCCACCTGGGTAACCATGGAATAAATTTTCAACCTTCACAAATCATTAACCTATTTTTTTCCAAGAAAATAATAAACTACATTTTGCCTTCGTTTTGACCGCATAAAAATCGAAGGACATGAAATACCAAATTATTTTTTTGCTGCTTTTTCTAAGCTATTTTTCTCTGAATGCTCAAACATACAATACAGCCGTAGGTGTTAGGGCGGGTTCTGGTGTGGGCGTTTCCATTGTACAAAGGGTTGCCGACAAAACAACTTTAGAAGGGCTCGTTTCTACCAAATTGAAAAAAGATTTTCTAAAAGCATCTATTTTAGCCAAACACCATTTTCCAATTTTCGTCAAACGTTTCAATGCATACACTGGAGGTGGATTTCATAAAGGATGGTACACCAAACAGCAAGAAAATAATATAGACGAACCCTTCGAGCCGATTAAAAATCCATTTGGACTCACTCTCTTAGGAGGCATCGAAGTCTCGTTCGGTAAATTTAATATCAGTTACGATTACAAACCGTCCTTTAATATTTCAGGAGGAGAAAAAGCCTTCGAAAGTGAAAATGGCGTAACAGTCAGATACATTATTTTTGAACGCCCCACCGGTTGGGAATTAAAGAAGAAAAAGAAAAAAAAGAAAAAATCCAAAGGGAAAAAGTCTACAGGAATATTTGATATATTCAAATCAACATTCCAGTAAAAGAATATATGAATGTAAGTAATGAGTCAAAAATAATGATAAGGAAATAACGTAGCAATTTTAGAACTGAATGAGGTCGAAAAGCGGAGCTATGCCATAGCATAGTGAGTATTTTCGTAACGAAATGCAGGTCTAAAAGGACAAGTTATAGCTTATTGATTATTTTGAATCATTACTTTCAACAACCGCCTTGTTCTTAACAAAGAGCAGGGCAGTCGTTTTTTAAAGAACTCAGGTTGAGAATTTCATTTGGAGAGAAGACCAAAGTTTGATATTTAGTTCATAGAGATATTTATAAAAAATGATACAAACTATGGTCTCAAGTTGCAACGCAACTTGAATTAAATAAAAGGAAAGCCAACAACTATCTCAAAAATTTCATAAATTGAGTAGAAGAAGCGAACTTTACCATTCAAAAAACCGTCTCATATTAGAAATAGAGCGTTTATGAAGCAAATTCTAGGTTTAATAGTCTTACTATCCCTTTTTATACCCAACTTGGATGCCCAAGATGGTTTTGATAATGAAGAACTGAAAGGAGTGATCTACAATAAAGAATTCACACTCGATTTCAGATTCCACACCAACGGTTTATTTGCCTTGGCAGTGAATAAAGCAAAAATAAGAACCTATTATCGAACCCAATTCTATCAATTAGAATTAGGCACACTCAAGCATCCCAAAGAAACCCGCAACAACGATTTAGGCATTTCATATCAAGGTTTTTCTTCCAGCTCATACAGCTTCGGAAAGCAAAACTCTTTTTATCTACTTAGAGCCGGATATGGAGAAAAAAGATATTTTTCTGAAAAACAAGAAGAACGAGGAGTAGCTGTTGGGCTTTCCTACATGGTAGGTGCTTCGTTAGGAATGCTGAAACCCTATTATTTGGATGTAAGATTCAATGATGGTGATGGTAATTATTCCATACAAAGAGTCCGATATTCTGAAGAAATCGAAGATTCATTTCTGGATGTTGAAAATATATTAGGTGCATCCGGATTCAAATTTGGTTGGACAGAACCTTCTTTTATACCTGGTGTTAATGCAAAAGTGGGCGTACATTTGGATTGGGGGGCTTTCGACGAATTTGTAAAAGGTTTAGAATTTGGTTTTATGATTGATGGCTATTATAAAAAAGTACCCATCATGATTACCGAAAAGAACAAATTCCTCTTCGTAAATGTTTATTTAGCCTTACAAATAGGAAAGAGAAGCTGATGATAGATTTACCAATAGTCAATAATAAGACACCTAAAAAGGAAAGGAAACCAGATTGGTTAAGGGTCAAACTTCCTATCGGTGAAGATTATAAGCGGGTTAGGAGATTGGTCGATGAATACAAACTGCATACCATCTGCCAAAGTGGTAATTGCCCGAACATGGGAGAATGTTGGGGAGCCGGAACCGCTACCTTCATGATTTTAGGCAACGTTTGTACCAGATCGTGTTCATTTTGTGCCGTTAAGACCGGACGACCTAATGAATATGATGAAGATGAACCCCGTCGTGTTGCAGAAGCGATTCACCTTATGCAAGTGAAGCATGCTGTCATTACTTCCGTAAATCGCGATGAACTCAAAGATCGCGGAGCAGAAATTTGGCATCAAACCGTAAAGCAAGTCAAGGAGCTTTCTCCATCTACCACCATAGAAACATTAATACCGGATGTTCGGGCCAATTGGGAAGCCCTGGAAAGAATGATTTCTGCGGGGCAAGAAGTAGTATCCCATAATATGGAAACCGTCGAACGACTCTATCGTAAAGTCCGCCCACAAGGAAAATATAAACGTTCTTTAGAAGAAATCAAACGGATTAAAGACTACGGCAAAAGAACCAAAACCGGTTTTATGGTCGGTTTGGGTGAAACCGAAGAAGATGTCATTCAAATTTTGGAAGATTTGAGAGAAGTAGGATGCGATGTAGTAACCATAGGTCAATATTTACAACCCACTAAAATGCATTTGGAAGTAGCAGAATTCGTACATCCGGATCAATTCAAAAAATACGAAGAAATAGGACTCGAAATGGGTTTCGATTTTGTAGAAAGCGGTCCCTTGGTTCGTTCATCCTACCACGCAGAAAGACATTTGTAATTAGATATTCAGGTATCACTAAATATAACGCGAACTAAGGATTCTCAAAAGGATATGAATTGCATTCGGCCTTGGGGCGAGTTTCTCGAATGTAGTATTTGCAATTTGTTTTCGCGTAAAGAAAGACTCACAGCCTTGAAATGCTTGCATTCACGAATGCCTTATACATAAAATAAATAGTGAATGAGTAATTTTGGGTCCTTTTGTATCAAGACAAAAGGACAAATGATAAGCAACTAATGAATAGATTTATACCCCATTTTATTCTTAGATTACATTAAATAAAATAATTACCGCAATGGACTTTTAATTCCATTGCGGTATTTTTATATTGTTGGAAAATAAATGAAACGTGAATTCATATCTATATAAAGCATCCATCCAATACGACGGAAAAACTTTGGAACTAAAACCCAAAGGCATGACCCGTACCGACGAATTTTATGTCGATATTTTCCTAGATGAAATTCCGAATGGAAGAAAATATAAATTAGATATCCATACCAAATCTCCCATCGTTTTAGAAAATATAAAACTTACAATAGATTGCAGTCAGATTAAAAACACCAATACCATTTTTTCAAATGGTTTCCAATCTTGGTCTGAAAGTAGAGAGTTTGATTTCAATGAAGAAATTCCTCTCCTGAAAAGTTTTGTAAAACCATTAATGGAATATTATGGTGATTATCATTTTCCTCAAATTAAAAAAGGAAAAGGAAAAATCCATTCTTGGACTTATACGTATTTAAGAGAAAAACAAGGCGAAAATATTCAATTATGGGCTTCGGTTAATGAAAGAACTGGTTATACATTATTTCAATTTGATGCCCATACCCAACAATTAATGATTGAAAAAGATTGTAATGGATTAGAATTGTCCCATTCATATCCGGCTTTAGAAATTGTTGAGTTATTTGGTGATGATAATCAAGTATTTGAGCAATGGTTTTCTTATTTTAATTTTTCAAAACCAAAAGTAAAACCTGCTTTTGGATGGACGAGTTGGTATAATTATTACACCAAAATTAATGAAAATATTATCCTAGAAAACCTGAAGGCTTTCAAAGAAAAAAATATTGATATAGACATTTTTCAAATTGATGATGGCTACCAAAATAGAGTAGGGGATTGGTTGGATGCCAACCCACAAAAATTTCCGAATGGGATGTCATATATAGCACGTAGTATTCATCAAGAAAATGTAAAAGCAGGGTTATGGCTTGCACCATACATTGTAGAAAAAAAATCAAAGATATTTAATGAAAAAAAACATTGGATTTTAAAAAATGAAAAAGGAAAAATGGTCGCAGCGGGATATAATCCAATGTGGAGCGGTTATTTTTATGCCTTGGATATTTACCACCCTGAAGTACGGGAATATCTAACAAAAGTATTTCATACCATTTTGCATCAATGGAATTTTGACATGGTAAAACTCGATTTCTTGTATGCAGCCGCCTTATTGCCCCGTACAGATAAAACCAGAGGTCAAATTATGGCTGATGCCATGGAATTTTTAAGACAACTCTGCGGCGATAAAATTATTTTAGGTTGCGGAGTTCCCTTAGGGCCTTCTTTCGGAAATGTGGATTATTGCCGCATTGGAGCAGACATTCATTTGTCTTGGGAACACGGTCTTTTGAAATTTGTAAACAATCGAGAAAGAGTGTCTACCATGATAGCTCTTCGTTCCGTATTGGGAAGATGGCAACTGAACCAAAGAGCGTTCTTGAATGATCCAGATGTTTTCATTCTACGAAATGAAAAAAACAAACTCACACCTATCCAACAAAATACCATACTTACCGTAAATACCATTTTAGGTAAATTAATTTTTACATCCGATAACATAAATAATTATACGGATGAACAACTAAGTGAATTAAAGGCTGCACAAAAATGGATGCACAGTGAAGTGGAAAAAGTAATTCAAAATTCGGATTATTATATCATTCGGTTCAAAAATAAAGAAGAGAATTATCAGGCATACGTAAATTTGTGGAACAAGGAAGTACAAATTAAATTAAAGAAAGGGGCGTTCCAATTAGAACCCTATGAAACCTTGATCCTAAAAAGATAAGGGATGAGGGATAAATAACAGCCCAAAACGGACACTTTATTTATCCCTCATCCCTAAGGCATCCGTAAATCCTTGCACATACAATTTTATCATATTCCTAACCACCCTGAACTCCTCTAAGATTTCCTCTTCGGTTCCCTCTGCATCATAAGGGTCGGGAAAACTTCGATGTGACATTTTTACTTTTCCCGGAAAAACAGGGCAGGCTTCCTTCGCATTATCACAAACCGTAATGATATGATCAAATTCAATATCTAGATAATCAACCAAAAGATTAGATGTATGATGGTTGATATCTATTCCTTCTTCAGACATTACTTGTATTGCCCTTGGATTCACGCCATGGGTTTTAGTTCCGGCAGAAAAAACCTCCGCCTTTTCTCCTAGAAAATAAGAAAAGTAACCATGTGCCATTTGGCTTCTACAAGAATTACCGGTACAAAGAATTAGAATTTTCATATCAATAGAATGAGTCGGCTACAAACAACAAGAGTGCTACCAAATCAATGGTACACTCTTATGTAAAAGATCACAGGGTGCTTGTTATTAGGAGCAAAGAGTGATTGTATTCAAAGTATAATGCAAAAGAAATCAATTCTATAATCTTTACATAATCTAAGTAGGTAAATTTATTGTTAAGAATAAGCAAAAAAAATTATAGTTGGATGAGCGAAATACCATAAGTCGGATAAATTTGGACATTCATCGAAAAGGCTAGGGAATAAGAGAATCCAAAACAACAATGAATACGTCTTATATGTAAATTGTATAAAAATCAGACAGAGATGATCATATTAGGGCTTTTCTTATTTCGAACATGGTGGATATGGCTAATCCTTTTCCTATTAATCTATTATTCTTCACAAAGTGTGATGAGGATCCCCATTAAGGATCGCATGCCTCGCGATTTACTTCAATTAAAAAAGCTGGTGGCACGTTTTTCTGGCCGCTTGATTCCCTGGAAGAAAGAAGAAATAGAAATCCTCTCCCTCAATAAAATGGATGAGCAAGTCAAAAGAAAAAGAGATTTCACATCCACAGGTGCATTTGCATCCATATACCAAGAACCCATCTTTAGTTATGGCTACAAATTATATGGTACAAGAGAAAGAACAGGTGTTTTATATGCACAAACAGAAGGGAACGAACTCTTCTACTACATCTATCCCAATGAAGTGGATGTTCAAGTAAACGGCGTTGCCCTTGGTAAAATCATAGAAGGCAAATTATATGGAACGGATGGCCGAATGTTAGCGAATTTCTTAGAAAACAGAATGGAGTATTATACAGCCATCATCATTAATAACAAAGATGCCGGGCACATCCTTCAGAAAAACCAATACAACAATGATGTCAACCCAAGAGCCTTGGATTTGGTCGATAATGAACTGAACCTAGATGAAAGTGTCATTTTCTTGGCCATGGCAATCTGGAAGATTGTTAATGATAATGTAAAATAATCATGCAACTTTATTATCACTGGGTTTGTCGTTAACTTGTAGGGAATTTTAGATTGGGTCAATAACACAAAATCGTCATTCATGAAAAAGATTGTACTTCTCTTAGGTTTGGTTTTATCCTTGGGCTTTTCACTACAAGCACAAGAAGAAGAGGAAAAATTGGATGTAGAGCAATTCAAGAAGGAAATAGAACAAAAACTGGAAACGTTCCAATTGGATATCACTTCTGCTCTCCAAGAAATGGAATCGGCGATGGGCAATATGATGTTCGAAAATGATGGGAACATTATCATTAATGGTGATACGATTATTGTAGCACCTGGAGGAGAATTGCCAGAAGGAATGGAAAATTTTGGAGAGTTATTCCGCCAAATACCCGAAGCAGGAGGGGATGGCTTCCAATTCTTTTTCGGAGGTGAAGAAATGGATGCTTTTTCCCAAATGTTTGATCAACTGAAAGGACAACTCGGGCAAGCTTTCGATTTCAGGGATTTCCCTGTGGAAGATTTTAGTTGGACAGAAGAAGAGAAAAGTGAAAACCAAGAAAAATCCAACGAAAAGCCCAACAATAAAAAAGAAAAGAAGGAGAAAGAAGACGCTCCGAAGAAAAAGACGAAAAAAAGGAAAACCTATTCCTTATAAGAATATTTACATGATGCCGATGATGGAATGCCGGATGAGTAACCTACTCATTCGGCATTTTTGTTAAATTTCAAGACTAAGTATAGTGAATTTTTCCCAGCCTTTTATATATTTGTAACAAGGCAATTACCAAATTATTTTATTACATAACTAATAATCATGAAATCGCATCTACTTTTAGTAGCATGCCTATTCCTGTCATATTCAATAATAGGGCAGAGTCTATGGTATGATACTCCTTCTAACCGTAAAAATGCACCTCAAAAACAACGAATCACTTTTCCAAAAGAATTTAAGACCATTTCACTCAATATCGAATCATTCGAGAGTGCTACTTCAGAGGTTCCTCTCCGAACAGAAGCAAACCTGAATAAAAAAGAAGTGTTCTTAGATATTCCTCTCCCAGATGGGAAATTGCAAAAATTCCGGCTATATGATGCAGAACTTATGCATCCGGATTTGGCAGCAAAATTCCCCGAACTCAAGGCTTATATAGGAAAAGGAATAGACGATCCGACAGCAGATTTAAGAATTTCCTACTCACCTTATCATGGTTTCAATGGTATGATTAAATCCGGAAACCACAGTACAGTTTACATCGATCCCATTTCTACCGATCACCAAGACTATTGGGTGTATTACAGGAAAGATACCGAAAACCAGGATCATAGTTTCGAATGTTTTACCGACGAAACAGGTGTTCAAGGCAAAATGGAAGAACAGGATCATAATCACGAACATCCTCAGAATTTCCTCGGAGATTGTAATCTGAGAAGATACCGTTTGGCTCAATCCTGTACGGGAGAATACGCCCAATATCATATCGGTCAGGCAGGAGGTACAACAGGAACCGTTGCCGGAGATAAGGCGATAGTTCAATCGGCTATGAATGTTACTATGATACGAGTAAACGGAGTCTATGAAATTGATTTGGGTATCACCATGCAATTCATTGCCAATAACGATTTGATAATTTATTTGGATGGTGGCACAGATCCTTGGAATGGCGAATGGAACACAACCACTGCTGAAACCATTGATGCTGAAATTGGAGTAGCCAATTATGACATCGGACACAACTTCAATACTACCGGTGGTGGTAATGCGGGTTGTTTGGATTGTGTATGTTTATCCGTAAACCAAGGGGGTACACACAAGGGGCGAGGATATACCGGAAGAGCTGCTCCCATCGGAGATCCTTTCGATATTGATTATGTAGCACACGAAATGGGACACCAATTCGGGGGGTATCATACCCAAAGTAATAGTAGTTGCCGTTCGGGTAATGGTTCTACAGAAGTCGAGCCGGGTAGTGCCAGTACGATTATGGGGTATGCAGGTATTTGTCCTGCCAATGTCCAAAGCAATAGTGATGATTATTTTGTCTATGCCAATATCAGGGATATTGTTACCACAATAAACGGAGGCAATGGAAGTGGTTGCGCTGAACTCATACCTTCTGGAAACAGTAGCCCAACGGCAGATGCAGGGGCAGATTATTCCATTCCGGTTTCAACCCCCTTCAAATTGGAAGGAGTAGGAACAGATCCCAATGATAGTGGATTGACATTCTGTTGGGAGCAGAACGATCCAGAGAATCATGGTAATAATAATGCCCCCGATCCGAATAGAGCTGTAGGACCTATGTTCCGTTCTTTGGATCCGGTTTCTGTACCTTATAGATATATGCCCAACCTCAACGATGTTTTGAACAATGTTTCCCCAACATGGGAAGTATTGCCTGCTATTAGCCGAGACATGGAGTTCGCATTCACTGTACGGGATAACAATATGAATTCAGGTTGTACCGAAACTGACTTGATGACAATAAGTACAGTCGCTGGGGTTGGTCCGTTCCTAGTAACAGCTCCTAATACAGCCGTTACTTGGGATGTAGGAACACCGGAAACCATTACTTGGGATGTCGCAGGAACGGACGCTGCTCCTATCAACTGTTCAAGCGTAGATATCTTATTATCTACAGATGGAGGAATGACCTATCCGGTCACTTTGGCATCTGCTGTTCCCAACGATGGTTCTCATCCTATTACGGTTCCCAATAATCCGGGAACGAATACGAGGGTCATGATTTTCTGTTCCAATAATATATTCTTTGATATATCGAACCAAGATTTCACGATTCAAGTAACTTCTCCGGGTTTCGTCTTGTCTTCAGCTCCTTCTTCCGAAACCGCTTGTATGCCAAATACAGCCGATTATACCATCACCGTTGATGGCTATGGAGGATATAGTGATGATGTTACACTTTCCGCAATGGGACTCCCCGCAGGGATGAATGCATCATTCTCTACCAATCCGGTTACGAGTGGAGATGGAACGACCATTTTGTCCTTAACAACAACAGGTGTTGCTCCGGGAACTTATAATGTAACCGTTCAGGGAATAGGTTCTACGGGAACACAAACTACACCAGTAGAAATAACTGTATACAGTGGTATTCCGGGAATGGCAACTTTAACAAGCCCGGCAAATGGAAGTGTAGGAGTAAGTTCCAGTCCAACTTTTAGTTGGACTGCTGTAACCGAGGCAGAAAATTATCAAATAGAGATAGCTTCTAATCCCGACTTCACAAATATTATAGAAACAGCTTCTGGTATTACTGGCACAACTTATACATCCAATTCCAATTTGAATTATAATACAATTTATTATTGGAGGATACGAGCCAATAATTTTTGTGGTTTAGGTGATTATTCGCTGGCGTCTGTTTTTAAAGTGGAAAATATTATTTGTTCAACTTACACTAGCGCAAATGTACCTTTGGTTATTTCTACCACAGGTAAGCCTCTTGTAACTTCTACGCTCAATATTCCGGATGCTGGAACAATCTTGGATGTAAACCTTGTTGACTTGGTCATTGATCATACTTATATTAATGATATCCATATTGATTTGACCAGCCCTGCAAATACAACTGTTAGGGTTATGGATCAAAGTTGTGGAGCTCAGAATAATTTGGATATGAATCTGGATGATCAAGCAGCACCAGGTGATTGGCCTTGCCCACCAACGGGAGGAGGAACTTACCAACCATCTAACCCATTGAGTGCTTTTAATGGGGAAAATTTCAATGGAACATGGACCCTTGAAGTGAAAGATAATGCTGCCCAAGATGGAGGATCTTTAAATAATTGGGCAGTGGAAGTTTGTATGGTTGGGCCTAATATTTGCGAAGCTCCATTATTAATACCTACAGCAATAGGAACTTATACAGCCGATATGGAATGCACCGATGCTGCCGGCTGGACACATTACTGGAAGCAAGCGGCGACGGCTCCTGCCACTCCAACAGATGTATTGTTATTGTCAGTTATGAAGGATGCAACAGTACAAATTTTACCGAATGAAGTTACTGTGGGTGTTACGGGTGTTGGAGGTGCTATAGATTTAAGTGCTGCAGCTTATGTTACGAATCCAGATGGCTGGTTTGTAATGAATCGATATTGGAATGTGAACCCAACGGCTCAACCCGGAGCAGGCGGAGTAGATGTACGTTTCTATTATACGACAGCAGATTATGATGGTGTAGCAGCGGCTGTAGCTGGTGCAGGAGGTACTATTTCTAGCCACTCCGATTTATTATTTTATAAATTCCAGTCGGGTTCTGGTGTAAATCCCGACCCTTCAGCAGGGCATGTTGGTGGTGATGCTACCAATTATATTGAATTTACAGGAGGATATTCTTTGTATAATTTGGATCACTTTGCAGAATTCAATGTAGCCGGATTTTCTGGAGGCGGTGGCGGTGCCGGTGGTGACGGTGGCAGTGCCTTGCCTATTGAATTACTTGATTTTTCTGGTAAACATGTCATGAACCGTTGGAATGAATTGAAATGGTCGACGGTATCTGAACAAAATAGTAAGCATTTCGAAATACAACGTTCCTTCAATAACAGAGATTTTGAAGGGATTGGAAATGTAGCTGCTGCCGGCGAATCTTCTAGTATAATTCAATATCATTTTAATGATGAAGGATTTAGAACTGGCAGTAATTATTACCGACTGAAAATGGTCGACTTGGATGGTTCTTTTGAATATTCAAATGTAATTGAAATTCGCATAAAAGGCGAACAACAAATCAGCGTGATGCCAAATCCGACTAAAGGTCAATTCCAAATCATATTTGATAATGAGGTATCCGGAAAAATCAGAATCAATGTATTGGATGCTACCGGACGGGAAGTTTTGGATGTACAAGAAGATGTCAATAATTTGAAAACAAAAGATATCGACCTCGCCGCTATGGCAGAAGGAGTATATTTAATTCGTGTAGAAATAGCGGATCAATTATTTACTTCAAAAGTGGTAAAATATTAGATCTTCTTGAAATTGTAAAAATTTAAAATCGGAAGTATGCTTAATGCATGCTTCCGATTTTTTAATTTTAATCTTTCAAAATTAATTTCAGACTAAAAAAAGAATTAATTTTCCGCCCTGATTAATCATTTTATCAAATGCCACTAATAAAAGTTTTATTCTTTCTATTTATTGTCGGATTAGTTTTATACCTCATTATCCGATATAAAAATCGTTGGTTAAAACCCAAGGAGGAATTTCCGGATGAATGGAGGGAATTATTAATAGAACATGTATCATATTATCCCCCGCTGAATGATTTAGAAAAACAATTGTTCGAATATAAAGTACAAGAGTTTTTATTGAACTGTAAAATTACAGGAGTAGAAACTAAAGCCGAAACACTGGATAAGATTTTAATTGCTGCCAGTGCGGTAATTCCCATTTTTGCTTTTCCTGAATTCAAATATAAAAACCTGAATGAGGTTCTTTTATATCCGGGATCTTTCAATGAGAATTTCGATACGACGGGTAAAGGAAGAAATATTTTGGGCATGGTCGGAACTGGCTACATGAAGGATAAAATGATTCTTTCCAAATTAGCATTAAGACATGGTTTCCAAAATGAAAGGGATAAAAAAAATACCGCCATCCACGAATTTATTCATTTAATTGATGGAATGGATGGTGAAATTGATGGTATACCTAAAGTTTTATTGGAAAAACAATATACCATTCCCTGGGTAGATATGATAGAACGGAAAATAGAGGATATTGTCAAAAGAAAAAGTGATATCCATCCCTATGCCAAAACAAGCAGAGTCGAATTTTTTGCCGTAATAGGAGAATATTTTTTTGAACGACCTTATTTATTAAAAAAGAAACACCCCGAATTATATATTATCCTAGAAGAAATTTTTGAACAGGATTTAGCCGCTGAAAAAATTATTAGGAATAAATAATTAAGAGCTGCCCGAAGTTCAAAACTTCGGACAGCTCTTAATCTTAATTCAAATAACTAATTACTACTTTTTTAACCTAACTTTTGTTGTTTGTCAGCCATTAAATCATCTCTTGTATTTTTTTGAACAGTTACAGCTCCGAACATGGCAAGTAAAAATGAGAAGGCATAGAAACCTTTTTCACTTGGGAGAAGATCTGCATTCCAAAGACCAACTGTTAACAGGGCAATAGACATTAGTGTTGCAACCCAACAAAGGCTATAATATATGTCTGTAACCTGTAGCCCTTCTAATCTATCCCTAACGCTTTTTTGTAATGAAACAACAGCAAATAAACCGAACATTAAAAGAGTAAAATAATATCCTTTTTCATTAAGAAGCATTTCAGCACGCCATAAACCAACAATGTAGCCTGTAGCTCCTACTGCAAGTGCCACCCATGAGGCAGTTACAAATGCTTTTGAAGTTTTTTGTAACATATCAAATTTTTTGAAGTGAAATTATAGGAAAGACCTACAACCTTAATAAAAATTCTAAGAGTAATAAACTGCTATTTTATTTTAAAAGTTGTATCTCCTTTATAAGAATTATTGCAAAAGTTACAAAAACAATTTTTGATAATTGTGATTTTCGCACAACTGCTATATTTAAATTTCCTGATCGAGTTTTTTCACCATGGTCAAAATAGTAGCGATGGCAACCGTTTCTTCGGTTTCATCATAGACATCTACTAGGAATTTTACGATTCCTTTAGCCGGTTCATCTTCTCTTTTTTCTTGGTCCAATTTTTCTTTTACAGTAAATTTGACACCCAGCGTCATGCCCGGATAAACCGGTTTAGTGAACCGACATTCATCCAAACCATAATTTAATAGAACGGGTCCTTTTTTGGGATCAACAAATAAACCTGCCGCTTTGGATAAAACAAAATAACCATGAGCCACCCTTCCTTCAAACATAGTGCCTTCAAGAGATGTCGCATCCATATGTGCATAAAAATTATCGCCGGATACATTGGCGAAATTCACGATGTCGGCATTGGTAACGGTATGTTTATGTGTGAAGACTGTTTCACCCACTTCCAATTCCTCGAAATGTTTTCTAAAAGGATGAACTGGTTTTTCTACATAATCACTGCCAGGTTGGAAAATGCCGGTAATTTTTGAAATGGTCTGTGGCGTACCTTGAATTGCACAACGTTGCAAATAATGTTTGACACCTCTCAGTCCTCCCATTTCTTCACCGCCACCGGCTCTACCCGGGCCACCATGTACTAAGAGTGGCATAGGAGAACCATGTCCAGTACTCTCCTTGGCCGAACGACGGTTCAAGACCAAAATACGTCCATGATGCGTAGCAGCACCTACGACAAATTCACGAGCGAGTTCATCATTGTTCGTACAGATAGAACTCACCAAAGAACCTTTCCCCATATGAGATAACTCAATAGCTTCATCCAATGAAGAATAAGGCATTAATGTACTTACCGGGCCGAAGGCTTCTGTTTCATGTACGGCTGTTTTCTTAAAAGGGGCATCATTCACAAAAAGAAGAGGGTGATAGAAGGCTCCTTTATTCCAATCCGCACCAACGGCATCGGTTGTTTTTCCAAATTCGCCGTAGACAATGTCCTGTTCCTCCATTAATTTTTTGACCTGCTTGTTCACTTCCTCCACTTGTTCCTTAGACACCAAAGCACCCATTCGTACTTCTTTTTCGAAAGGAGAACCAATGGTGGTTTTTGCCAATCGTTTTCCAAGGGCGATTTGAACATCTTCCATCAATGCATCTGGAACAATGATTCTTCGAATCGCCGTACATTTCTGACCACATTTCACCGTCATTTCTCGATGAACTTCCTTAATGAACAAATCGAATTCTTCGGTTCCGGGTGTAGCGTCTTCACCCAATACAGAACAATTCAAAGAATCGGCTTCCATATTGAAGGGAATCGCATTATTAATGATATTCGGATGAGCTTTTAATTTTCTTCCGGTAGAAGCCGAACCGGTAAATGTACACACATCTTGGGAGGTCAACGGATCAATGATACCGAAGCCGGTTCCACATACCAATTGTAATGCACCTTCGGGAAGAATACCCGAATCGATGATGTCTTTCACCATCATTTGGGTGAGATAGGACGTAGATTCTGCCGCTTTTACAATCGCAGGCATTCCTGCCAACCAGTTCACAGCACATTTTTCCAACATGCCCCAAATCGGAAAATTGAAAGCATTGATATGAACGGCAACGCCTCGACGCGGTACCATAATGTGATGACCAATAAAGGTTCCTTCCTTGGATAAAGGGGCATATTCACCATCCACATCAAAAGGTTGGTTGGGAAACCTCTTTCTTAGACTCGCATTGGCAAACAAATTACCGATACCTCCTTCAATATCGATCCAGGAATCGATTTTGGTGGCTCCGGAACGGTAACTGAGTGGGTAATAATCTTTTCTTTTAGTATGTAGATGAAGGGCTAATTTTTTTAACATCATTCCCCTTTCATGAAAGGTCATTTTCCTCAATTTGGCATTGCCGACCCTTCTGGCGTAATCCATCATTTCAGCAAAGTCGAGGCCTCCACTTCCCGCGACTGCAATCAGTTCACCAGTGATGGCATCAAATTGTTCGATTTCGTTCTCACTGTTTGGTGTTGTCCATTGTCCGAGGGCATAGTTAGGGAGCTTGTTCGCCATGTTGTATCGTTTTAGAAGGACAAAAGTAGTGAAGCTATCAGAAGTTTTAAAATTATGATGGTGTTTAATGAATTATTGGTGACAATGTGTATATTAGAAGCCACCTTAAGAATGTTTTATGAATCTTCCACATCCAATGATGTAATATGAAAAATAGACTGAAAGACTTTGTTGCAATCTTCTTTGGCTTGCTGTTATCGGTCTTGATTTGTGAAGTTGTACTTCGCATATACAATCCATTTCAATTCAGGCAAAAAGAGGATAAAATAGTTTTACCATCGAATTATGAAATGAGAATCGAAAACAATACGATTGAAAATCTTGATGCAGTAATTCAACATACAAAGAACTCTTTAGGTTTTAGAGGATTGGAAAAACCCACAGATTTTGAAGACTGGACATCAATTATTGCTGTGGGAGGAAGCACCACCGAATGTTTGTATATTTCTGACGGAAAGGATTGGGTTTCCCTATTGGGAAATAAACTCAATGAACAATTTGATGAAATCTGGATCAATAATGCTGGTTTAGAAGGTCATTCTACTTTTGGTCATCAATTATTGTTACAGGATCATCTTGTAAAATTAAAGCCTGACTACATACTGTTTTTAATTGGATGTAATGATATTGAAAGAAAAGATCTAAATGATTTTGACTCATCGAAGTTGAAAAATAATACATGGAAAAGCGTTCTGGTAAACAATAGTGAATTGATGAGCCTAATAATAAATCTAGTTCGGGTTTTTCGGGCAAGAAAAATGAATCTAGTACATGATTCAGTAAAATTCGAAGAGCTAGATGTAGTAGATAGTATTGATTACGAGCTGGTGGTTGAGACCATAGAGTATCAGAAACAGTTTACAGTTTCTTTTGAAGATAGATTGAAAAATCTAGTTCATACATCAAAAAAAAATAATATCATTCCCATATTGATAACTCAACCGACTTTGGTAGGGAAAGGAATTGATGCAGTTACAGGCATGGATTTGGAAAAAATAAAATATTGTGACGAATTAGGAGGGAGACTGTTTTGGGAAAAATTAGAGGTATATAATGATGTTACAAGAAAGGTAGCGAAAGACGAATCTGTTTTCCTAATTGATTTGGCACACGAATTACCGAAATCAACAGAACTGTTTTATGATTGTGTTCATTTTACTAATAAAGGCGCTGGTACTGTTGCACAGATACTTAATGAGAGCATAGAGAAAATATTAGCTCAAAAAATATTAGAAAATTATGGCGAGAATTAAATTTTAATCTTGCCGATCTTCAAATTCTTCCCTAAGAATACCATAACCGATAGAGTCATAATATGCTCCTTTTACGATTCTAGCT
>JAHDDR010000060.1:0-6256 GCA_020629255.1 Saprospiraceae bacterium
GACATTTCATCAGAATAATCATTGAAGACCAAACGCTTTCTTTTTCGGATGAACCGCAGACAGGAATTGATGGTCACACGCCGAATCCAGCCCCCTAAAGGACCAATGGGTCTGTATTGATATAGATCGGAATAAATCTTGATGAATGCTTCTTGCATCATATCTTCTGCTTCGGCCCGATCCTTTGCATATCGCATACAAAGACCAAAAACATCCTTTTTGAACTTTTCATACAAGGCATACTGCGACTTACGGTCACCTTTGACACAGCCTTTGATGATATTTTGTTCCTTTTGATTCAAGCAGTGTGATTTTGAATAAGTTTTCCTGACAAATAACTAGTGCATCAAGAAAGAAAAGGGTTGCATGGTTGTTGAATAATATTTTATATGATGTTTTAAATGAGGATATATTCTAACAATATGTTAATAGACTAAAAATGCTGCATCCAAATTTTATAGCACGTATGATTTATGATAACCTTAACACTAAGGTCGAGTGAGGCGACAAATAAATCACCATTGCAAAGAAAACAAGGAATAAAACACTTCAAAATCATCTTAACTGTTATTAATAATCGTTTAACATTCCCTTATGGTTTTTGCCTTTTTTGATGTGGTCAAAGGAGTGTAATTAATTTTAAAATGAAAAAATGATTGAATTATGAAAAAGGGATTTTTGAAATCAGTATTAGCTACTTTAATTTTAGCTATCGTATGTACAAGTGGAATGATGGCACAGAGAGGCCAAGGAAAATTGGCGCATAATGGCGAACGACCTTCTCCTACCGAAAGAGCAGAACGTATCACGCAGAAAATGACAGAGAGACTGGATCTGAATGACTACCAATCTGACCAAGTGGCTTCCTTGAATTTGGATTTGGCAAATGAAATAAAAAGCTTGAAAGAGAGCGATATGCCAAGAGAAGAAAAGAAAGCTGCTGCAAAAGAATTACGTGATGAGTACAACAGCAACATCGTAGAAATCCTTACACCGGAACAAAACGAAAAGTTTTTGAAGTGGCAGGAGAAAAGAAAAGGAAAAAGAGGAGGCAAAGGAAAGGGGAAAGGTAATTGTTCTGGAGGGCACGGCTCAGAAGGGGGAAATGTACCGAATAGGAATTAGTTGTTTTATATATGAAGGTAGGGGCTGCATCAATTCTGATGCAGCCCTTTTTTTATCGTAGAAATAGTCGGATTATTTTAGACTACCAATCATATCTCCGGGTTTGACCCATTGGTCGAACTCCTTTTCGGTTAAATACCCGAGAGCAACAGCCGCTTCTTTTAAGGTAGAACCTTCTTTGTGTGCCTTTTTGGCAATAGTTGATGCCTTGTCATAACCAATTTTCGTATTCAAGGCGGTAACCAACATCAAAGAATTGAATAGGTTATGCTTGATTCTTTCTTTGTTCGGTACCAATCCTACAATGCAATTGTCGTTAAAAGAAACACAGGCATCCCCAATCAATTGGGCAGACATCAAGAAATTGTAAATCATCATCGGTTTGAAAACATTCAATTCGAAATGTCCGGTCATTCCTCCAACGTTAATAGCCACATCGTTACCCACTACTTGAGCCATTGCCATAGTAAGGGCCTCTGCTTGTGTCGGGTTAATTTTCCCAGGCATAATGGAAGAACCCGGCTCATTGGCTGGAATAATATATTCACCAATTCCGGAGCGAGGTCCCGAAGCCAACATTCGGATATCATTACCAATTTTCATTAAAGAACAAGCTACAGTTTTCAAGGCACCATGTGCCTCAACAATAGCATCGTGGGCGGCTAAGGCTTCGAATTTGTTATCAGCCGTTTTAAAAGGTAACTTCGTAAGTTGGGCAATATGTTTGGCTACTTTTTTATCATATCCTTTGGGCGTGTTCAAACCCGTTCCTACTGCAGTGCCACCCAAAGCCAATTCGCTTAAGTGGGGTAGGGTATTTTTAATGGCTTTGATCCCATGCTCCAATTGCGAAACATATCCAGACAATTCTTGTCCCATAGTGAGAGGGGTCGCATCCATGAAGTGAGTTCTTCCTATTTTGACCACCTTCATATATTGTTTGGATTTCTTAGCGAGGGTTTTCTTCAATTTTTCCAACCCGGGTATCGTAACATCCACTAACTTTCTATAAGCAGAAATATGCATCGCCGTAGGAAAAGTATCATTAGAAGATTGTGATTTATTCACATCATCGTTGGGGTGGACATATTTTTTTTCATCAGAAAGCTTTCCTCCACTCAATACATGGGCACGATTGGCAATCACCTCATTCATATTCATATTCGATTGGGTGCCAGAGCCCGTTTGCCAAACCACTAAAGGGAATTGGTCATCTAATTTACCGGCAATGATTTCATTACAAACCTTACCAATCAGATTGGCTTTTTTCTTCGTCAGGACTTTACAATCCGCATTGGTGAGAGCCGCCGCTTTTTTCAAAATGGCAAATGCCTGTACCACCTCACGAGGCATTTTTTGTCCGCCGATTTTGAAATTTTGAAGGGAGCGTTGTGTTTGAGCTGCCCAATACTTATCAGAAGGAACATCAATGTATCCAATGCTATCTTTTTCTTTTCGAAATTTCATCTTGATTAATAATTTAACACTTTGAATATGAATTGGTTGCCTAGAGTTGTAGGATATTTGAATCGCCTACATCCTAAGCCCTGTCTATATGGATGGCAAAGGTAATGAAAATAGAATGGGAGACAAAAGGTAATTTTTTGATCAAAATCAGAACTTTCGAAGAAATGTCTCGTAATAACTTAGATGAAACTGTTTTTTTTGCATGGCTAAACATTCAAGTGATAGCGAATCGATAACTTCTTCGGGGGATCGCATAATGATGGTTAGCCTCCTTGAAGAAGCAACTCACCTCAAGGAGACGGACACCTTAGCGGCTGAAAAAGCAGCGGAGAAGGGTCTTCTCTTGTCATTACAATTACAAGATCGGAATTATCAATTTGAATTCTCTTATCTCCTCGGGCGTATATTAACACTACAAGGTCGTTTGGATGAAGCACATGCCATTTTGAATGAAGCCCTCAAGTTGGCAAAGACCCATTTTCCTAAAGATAGACCGAAACTAAGTCTAGCAACCAATTCCATCGGCATCGTTTATTATAGTCAGGATAATCGGGAACTAGCATTGGATTGTTTCCTCAAAGCTTTACAATTTGATGTTCTGGATCAAAAATTGAAAATTCTCAATAATTTAGGGAATACCTATACGGTGAATGGGAACCATGAAAAAGCATTGGAATATTTTGATGCTGCCAGAGAAGAGGCGGATAGGGTAGGCGATGTATATATGCTAACGGCACTATTGTTGAATTCGACTACTTCGTTGGCTCATTTCGGGGACATGGAACGAGCGTTGTCATACTCCAAAGAAGCCTTGGGTATTGCGAATACAAAAATTAATTGGGATGAACGTTTCATTCATTTGAAGATACACGCTTTAATGACCTTAGGTGATTTGTATTTGGAAATAAATGAATACGAAAATGCTTTGGAAGTCATCAATGAAAGTTTGGAAATTTCCGAAAAATCCTCTTCTTATGTTTCTTATTGTATGGCTTTGAATCTAATGGCTGTTACGTACCTAAAAATGGATAGGGAGGAAAAGGCTCTTGAATATGTTTCGAGAACATTAGAAAATTGTGAAAAATACCAACACGAAAGAGCGAAGAAAGATGTTTTGGATAATGTGATTGAATATTACGAAGATAAAGGAGAAATAGAAAAAGCATATCCTTATCTGAAATTAAGATACGAGCAATCTGAAATAGAAATAAAAAAATCTAGGGACGAGAATTTCAAAAAGATTATCGGAGAGAGAGAAATGGAAATCCAATTATTGGAAGAAAAAAATGATGAGATTATTTCTCAAAATCTTTTGTTGGAACAATTTGCCCACATCATTTCTCATGATTTAAAAGAACCGATTCGGAACATTGTCAGTTTTTCCCATTTACTAGAAAGAAGGTTGATAGGTCAATTAAATGATGAAGTTTCAGAGTTTTTGAAATTCATCGTGGATGGTGCAAGAAATATGAATCAAAACCTGACAAGGTTGTTAGATTTTACGACATTAAAAAAACTGGAGAATCAAGAAGTCCAAAAAATATCGATCCCAGAACTTATTAATTCTCTGAACGAAGATTATATCAATATCATACATCCATTTATTGTCCAAATAGATTATCCTAATGAGGACATCCACATGGTTTTAGAGCATGCTGTAGCTTTGTTTGATGAAATCATTCGGAATAGTATTAAGTTCAGGAAAAAAGGAGAAAATTGTAATATTAAAATTACAGCATCACAAGAAGCAGGACACACTAAAATATCCATCCGGGATTTTGGAATTGGTATAAAATCCGAATATCAAAAACAAATTTTCAAGATTTTTAATCGCCTTAATAAAAAAGATTACGAAGGAGCAGGAGTAGGTTTGGCTATCTGCGAACGTATAGTACATTTATATAAAGGTCAGATCTGGATGGAGTCGAAAGAAGGAAAAGGAACCATTGTCCATTTTACCATTTCCCACGAGTAATTTTTTATTTAAAAGCATCCAACAATTCCCTCGCTGCCAAAAAAGGGCTGAGTTGTCCTTCCATTACTTTTTCTTCTAATTCGGGATATTTTTCTTTTATTTTCGGGTGTTGTAAAAACAACGTTCCCAAACCATTTTTTATCGTTTCTTTTAACCAATATTTAGCTTGCTTTTTTCTGTTGGATAAAAAATATTGATTGTCTTTGACCCATCGCTCGTAGTCTTGGATATTTTGCCAAATTTCAGGAATACCTTTTTTTTCCAAAGCAGAACACAATAAAGTTTTTACGGGCCATTTGCTTTCCTTCATCGGGAAAAGATGTACTGCATTGCGATACGATTGCTTGGCCTTTTTAGCCAAATCAGGATTGGTATCCGATTTGTTGACAACAATTAAATCAGCCATTTCTACAATGCCTCTTTTTATGCCTTGTAATTCATCGCCACCGCCGGGTAATAAAAGTAAAAGAAAAAAATCGGTCATAGAATGTACGGCGGTTTCTGATTGTCCCACACCCACCGTTTCTATAAAGATCGTATCATAGCCGGCCGCCTCACAAAGCGTAATAACCTCGCGGGTTTTACGGGCAACGCCTCCTAGGGAATCCCCTGCAGGACTGGGTCGGATGAAGGCTCTTTCGTCAGAAGATAAATGGAACATTCGTGTCTTGTCGCCAAGAATACTTCCTTGTGTAACGTTGGATGTAGGATCGATGGCAAGTACAGCTAATTTTTTATTTTTATTTAAAATATGTACTCCCAATGATTCGATAAAAGTACTCTTGCCAACGCCAGGTACACCTGTTATCCCTATCCGAAAAGAATGGTTGGCAAAAGGCAAACATTTATCAATAATTTCCTCGGCATTTATTTGGTGTTCTTCCTTTGTACTTTCTACCAAAGTAATAGCTTGCCCCAAAATTTTACGATCACCTTTTATGATGCCATTCATATATTCATCGACCGAATACTGCCTTTTTTTTCGGGCAGCTTTTATTTTATTTTTTATTTCTTTTTTTCGATCCATGAGTAAAAAATGAAAGTATTTTGATAGTGTATCAGAGGTAATGCTTATAAAAAGAGAATAAGGACAAATTCATTCCTTTATAGCAATGACACGAAAAACTTATGTATATGTTATATCTAAATTTTTTTGATACAAATATAAAAAAGAATGATCATATTCATTATGACAATAAAATTACTGCTGTAAGTGCATCGTTTGCCCTGTTATTTTAAGCAAAAAGCATACAAGAACAGGGATTTTTGGTGTAAGCCTTATTACTACGATCAAATTTTTGTGATAAAATCTACAATACCTCCGACCTCCGAATTAAATAAGCGATTGAGCAAATTACCTAAATATTAGTTTTGTATAGTTTTATATGTAATAATTAATAGTTGTAAAATAAACATAATTTTTAATTAAAATTATGATAATCAATATTTTATTGGTAAATGATGCTTCTTTAAAATATAACAAATGCTAAAAAATGTACTTTTTTTTATAACGTTCTTTCAATATAATTGTATTGGGGACGCCGAAAACCATATAGAGTAGGCATAAAACATAAATATTGAGAAAATGAAAAAAATGAAATCAATTAAGCCGAAGAAAATGGACTTGTTGAGCAAAAAGACAATGTCTAAACAAGATCTTGAAATTATTAGAGGAGGAGGGGGTTTTTC
>JAHDDR010000060.1:6356-23023 GCA_020629255.1 Saprospiraceae bacterium
AAAAGACAATGTCTAAACAAGATCTTGAAATTATTAGAGGAGGAGGGGGTTTTTCCGGAAATCCTATTGTTATCATGGATGATATAATGTTTTAATCATCAAATTTTACAGAACAAACATTTGCAGGCATAATTTATTATGCCTGCATTTTTTCAATAAAAGTAATTTCAAGATTAGATTTCTAAATCATTAAGAAAAAGTACTATGGTACTAATCAAATTTTTTGATTTTTTCGAAAAAAGAATCCATTTCTAACTTAGCATGTGTTCCTACCATTTTAAGTACATATTTTTTGATTATTATTGAATAGTTTAAAATGAAGTTTAGCCAATTTAAAAAATACGCAGAAGATCAAGAATTGTGGTTCTCTAACAAAAAGACGATACCTTACTGGGTAGATGGGTATAATACATTTAATAATGTTGAAGAAGAAGATTATGAACAGTTTCTTTCTCTTTTTAATGAAACATACCCTTCTTTTAACAGCTTCGACCTGAATCATAAACTAGAGAGTTTGAGGGAATTTATTCTTGCTCAAAGTAAAGAAGATATATATTTCCGCTATTGTGCACTGGCGGTTGCTTTTATGATGATAGATCCTTTTATATCCGAATTTGACTTTAGCGAGAATCATTCATTTGCCGTAGTAGACAATCCGTTGTTTTTAATCTTATCCCCAACTTACAGGACGGCTTTTTTTCATAGTTGGAATAGCGGTGTTTACCACCATTTCGACATCAGTGACGGGGAAGGAAGGGGCAGGAATTATCCCTTTAGACCAGAATTAGGTTGCTTTCAGATTACTTTTTTTAAGATAGAACCTAATTTAACTTATCCTCATATTACCTATCATGACCATTTGCATATACTTCTGTTTGATGATATTTATCTTCACAATTCTGGTACAAAGAGAGAATATACCAAAAAACTATTGGATATCGAAGCAAGCTTAGTTCACATTGATACGATAGTATTAAATGAGCTAGGAGCGGCAAACATTGAGCTTTATTGTATGGACGTACTTCCTCAAATAATGGAAGCCGGAGTTCTCTTTAACAAGTATGAGGAATCTAGGTTTCTCAAACCATTGTCACAATCTGTAGACACCATTAAGAAGGCTAAAAAAATTATATTTGATTTAACAAAGAATATTTTTGAAGGGGCTCAGGCTAATGAACAAGATGCTGAAAATTGGATAGATCATAATACCATACGTTCTTATATAGGTTGGTCGGGAGCTGCTTATGATAGGAATAATAAATACTCCGACGAATTGAAACAGTTTTTTGATCGAAAAGAAATTGTTTATACCAACTATGACAGGCTGGGTCAAGTCAGTTGCATTGTTCCGTTTTCAGATGTAAACACCGAAAATCTAGTGTTGGATAAGGACATGAGAGCTAAAAACATGTTAGTTTATAAATATAAACTTTTAGCTATGAAAGTTGAAGAGTTTCGTATTGAATCAGAAGAAGTGAATGGCATTCAATCTGAAGAATTCAGTGGCTTCATAAAGAATTGTTTAAATAATCTATTTGAAGATAAAAAGCTTGTGAAAGATATTTCGATTTCAAGTTATTTGCAAACATTTTATCAAGAAGCTGACACTCAATTCAAAATTAACTTCAGTGAATCTCAAAAATCTAATTTTTATAATCCATATAAGTTTTATGGCGGACCAAATTTTGGAGAATATTAATCTTTTGAGACAAGGTTTAAAAACAAAAGAAGCCTCCAAGCTTAGATTATTATGATAATTGGATTCCTCTCTCCAGGAAATGGAATTGAAGCAGGGAGGTTGTTTAAAAAAATAGGAGCTTGATTTTTAGTGCCATTTTTATTAGAAAGAGCAAGATTGCAAATATGTTTATCGGAACGATTTTTCCAAATGTAGAAAATGTTCCCAAGATTTTGCCACTATTTTTCCAGTCATTTTTTCGATATAATAACTGCCAGATGCAGGGTCATGTACTTTATCAAAAAAAGATTCCATTTTTAAAAGGTGTTGAACATTCCTCGCAATTCTTTTTGTGAAAGGAGAACCTTCGCTTTCCCTCGCATCTGAAGGTAGGATGACGAGCCTGTCCGCCCCTCCAATCACGGTAGCCATCGCCATCGTAGTTGCACGGATCATGTTGGTATATTTGTCTTCGGTGTAAGCACTGGGAGAAAAATGAATTTCAATTTCTGGATGAATATAATTTTGAGAAAAACCTCGACAAATTTTTTCCCAAAGAATTTTTAATGCTCTAATTTTTGCAATAGCAGGAAAATAACTTTTTCCAATATCCAAAGAAAAGAAAACAGAATGGAATGCTTCTTCCAGATTATCTTCCGAATTAGCCGACATAATTAAATCTATAGCCAATTGTAATGTTTTTGCCAATTCTTCTGGAATATTTTCGGTTCCTTTATAAAAAGGTTTTGCATCAACACCCAGGGTTTTTAATGTAGAACCTTTTATAAATTCTCCACCTAAAATACTTCCTTTTATTGTAGAAATATTTTTTTCTTTTGTCTGCAAATAAGCATCAAAATTCTGATAAAATGAATAGACATCCACATCATCCGATAAATGGAAATGAATAGAAATGTAATCCAATTCTACATCCTTCAAAAGAATGTTCCAATCTTCTACATCCATGTTTTTTTGGATGTGGATACAAGGAGCGTTCACCCCTCCCATTAATGCTTCCATTAAAATGGAATGACTGCGTTTCAAATCATCATTCCATAAAATATCTTCTCCGATTTCCCAATCGTTATTTTTGCGAAGGGTAGGAGGCATTTTATTTTCAAGAATCGGAACATCCTCTTGGGTGTAATAGGGTTCAAAAACCAAATCATCTGACCAAGCCCATTGCAACTCTTCAAAATCACGACCTTTTAAATCCTTTATGATTTTGTTTTTCCACTCCTCTGCCGATACCGTAGGGAATTCCGAAAACAAGTAATTATCTGTTGGTTTTTTCTCGCTCATAAATTGATAATCTTCCAAATTTATATTTTTTCCAATTTTCAGATACTAGTCTGAAAATAATATATTCATCAGTTGCAAAACTAAAATGATATGAAGGCGTTAGATAACCTTCAACATCTTTTACATTAAATAATGTTTTTCGTTTTTCTATGTCTCCATCTTCATTTATCGTGCAAAGTTCTGCATAGTTCAAATTATTTTTTAATCCCTTGGCTTTTGCTTCCTTTTTTGTCATCCATGATTTGTGATCATTGTATAACAAATATGTTTTATTTTCTTTTTGGAGTAGAGTGTATGATGTTTTTGCAAGTTGAGCTGATCCATGAATTCTCTTTAATTGCTCAGCTTTTTGGAGCGAACCACTATTTTCTATAGTTAGTATGACCAAGTCTGCTGTTGCCGTTGGGAATTGTTTTTCAACAATAACTCTAAGGTTGCCATTGGGCATGATAACGAAATCTTCAATAATATGTTTGATATTGTCTGTTTTTGTCAAGGTCTTTGGGTAATCTTTCACCATTTCCTTATTTCTTTCATTGATTTCTTGAATCGTTTTATCTGGTAGTTTAGAAAAAATGTAATCTGGTTTTTTTGTTTCTGTATCGAATAGACCAACCACAACGGCATCTAGGGCATTGGCATATTGTTTTAGAGGAATAAACCCTGAGTTCATTTTAGTTTTCTTTTTTGTAGACTTTGCGAGAGCACATAAATAAACATCATTCCCTTCTTCCTTTGTAGTAAAGGATAAGTCAAATAAAATTTTATCTTCATTTCCTTGATATCTTTCACTAAAATTAAGCGAGTGTTCTGTGGGGTCGCCTTTTTCGGAACCATAAGCAATAAATAATTCCCGTTTCTTGTCATTATTTTTTTTAGTGAAAGGTACAAGTACCTCCCCATTATTAGTGACAATGTGTTTGTGATCTAAAACATCAATATCTTTTGTGAATTCTTTTGTTTTTTCCCATATAATATTCATTTCCTTATCAAAGACAATCCATTTGTAGGGTTTTATTTTTCTTAAATCAGCACCCCGTCTTAATCCTGACCAATGAAAGAAAACATATTCTTTATTTTTACTTATTTGAATGTGATCAGGTATAATGACACTGAAATTATCAAATTCAGATCTACCATCATTTATTTGGACTTTTTCTGAATAAAAATCTGTAGGAGGTGAAAAACTATCACCGTCAATTTTTGTCCATGAATAATATCGATTAAATTTTTGATACCTTACTGAAATTAGGAAAACACCTCCGTTTGTTGTAATGACTTTAACTGGGAGCATCTTCTGTTCTCCCGCATAAATGTCTTCTAAAGTATGGGTAGAAATTTTTTTATGGCTAAAATTGTACTTTGTCAATGTTCCTTTACTTCCTACAACTTTGGAATTACATACATAGTAATGTTCTTTGTCGTGCCCCAAGAGCCTATAATATGAAGCTGCCCCCTCAGTTTTTTTCATCCACTCTTTAGTCCATTTGATTCTTTGACCATTAGTATCAAGACATAAGAAAGTGATGAATAATAATGCTAATATTCCCTGTTTCATATTGATTATATTTTAATTGTTAATTAATGAGTGAATATTCAAAATGTTGAAAAAGTGAAAGGCAGATTTTCATTTCACAAGATAATCCAAATACCCTGAAATCAAACCCTATTCTGCCAAGAGATTCTGAAGGGGACAGCCTAGAAATAGTTTCATCAGAAAATACCTGAAATTTACAACCAAATTCAAGACAAATGCGTTATATTTGCAGCCTATTAGGAATTAGATTGAATCTAAATAAGAATATTGTATGGCAAACCAACGAATATATCTAGACAATAATGCTACAACACCCACTGATCCTAGGGTTGTGGAGGCGATGATCCCATATTTTACCAATATGTATGGAAATGCATCAAGCAGGAACCATCCCTTTGGTTGGGAAGCAGAAGAAGGTGTGGATTATGCAAGGGAGCAAGTAGCCCAATTGATAGGTGCAGATCCGAAGGAAATTATTTTTACTTCTGGAGCTACCGAATCGGATAATTTAGCGATCAAAGGTGTGTTTGAAATGTATGCCCGCAAAGGCAATCACATCATTACCCTTACAACAGAACATAAAGCTGTTTTGGATGCTTGTCAGAAAGTAGAGAAGAAAGGTGGTGAGGTAACTTACTTAGATGTGAAAAGAGATGGTTTGGTCGATTTGACCGAATTAGAAGCAGCCATCACGAAAAATACCATCATGGTATCCATTATGTTTGCTAATAATGAAACCGGTGTTATCCAGCCCATGAAAGAGATTGGAGAAATCTGCAAAAAGCATGGGGTTCTCTTTATGTCCGACATCACCCAAGCAGCAGGTAAAATTCCTGTGAATGTAAAAGAATTGGGTATTCATCTGGCGGCTTTTACAGCTCATAAAATGTATGGTCCGAAAGGAGTAGGTGCTTTGTTTGTTAACAGAAAAGGCCCAAGAGTAAAAGTAACAGCTCAGATGGATGGTGGCGGACATGAGAGAGGCATGCGTTCGGGTACATTGAATGTTCCTGGGATCGTAGGTTTCGGAAAAGCGGCTCAGCTTTGTAGAGAAGAAATGACTCAGGATGCCGAACGTCTTTCTAAATTAAGGGACAGACTCCAAGCAGAATTGATGGGGCAATTGGAAGAAGTGGTGATTAATGGAAATGAGGAGCATAGAATGCCTCATGTTACGAACATGTCCTTCAAGCACGTAGAGGGAGAAGGTCTGATGATGACATTCAATCAGAACATTGCTCTTTCTTCTGGTTCTGCTTGTACTTCTGCATCTTTGGAACCCAGTTATGTTTTGAAGGCACTAGGTTTGGGCGATGATTTGGCTCATTCTTCCTTGCGTTTTTCTTTGGGTCGTTTTACAAAGGATGAAGATGTGGATGATGCGATTGTGGCCATTAGGGATGGAGTGAACCATATGCGTTCCTTGAGCCCGATTTGGGAAATGTATAAGGAAGGCATCGATCTAGAATCCATAGAATGGTCTGAACACTAGAATCGTGTTTATTGATAAAATCAACAAAAATTATTATCTTAGATAATCAGATGTCTAAGATTAAATCAAAAAAAATAATACAAATGGCTTATTCAGATAAAGTACTGGATCACTTCAAAAACCCAAGAAACGTAGGAACCTTGAATAAGGATAACAAAAATGTGGGAACGGGTTTGGTCGGAGCGCCAGAATGTGGAGATGTAATGCGTCTTCAAATCCAAGTAAATGATGAAGGAGTAATTGAAGATGCAAAATTCAAAACCTTTGGTTGTGGTTCTGCCATCGCTTCTTCTTCTTTAGCTACAGAATGGCTGAAAGGTAAGAGTGTGGATGAAGCGGTAAAAATCGACAATATGGATATTGTTGAAGAATTGGCTTTACCTCCGGTAAAAATCCACTGTTCCGTTTTGGCAGAAGATGCCATCAAATCGGCTATTCGTGATTACCAAGAAAAAAATGGAATGGAAGTAACGGTTGAGGAAAAATCCCACCATTAATTTCTGTTATAAACATATTCTATCATGCTTTTTGTATCTGATACAGCAAAAGAAAAAATAGATGAAATCAAGTCAACAGAAAATTTGGCTGAAGATTTCTTTGTCCGTGTTTCGGTCACCAGTGGAGGTTGTTCGGGCTTATCTTATCAAATGGATTTTGATAATGAAGATCAACCTAACGATCAGGTATTTGAAGACAATGGAGTGAAAATCGTAACGGACTTGAAAAGTTTCTTATATCTCTGTAATACCACCCTCGATTTCTCGGGTGGCTTGAATGGAAAAGGTTTCCATTTTTCCAACCCGAATGCCAGTAGGACCTGTGGTTGCGGAGAAAGTTTTTCCGTCTGATAAAAGTAAAAGAGAATATTATTTCCATGCTTATAAGAGGGGCTGCTCTAACATTAGAACAGCCCCCTTGTTTTTTATCTTTACTTTCAAGAAGATGTATTTTACTTCATCAATAAAATCTTTGTTACTTGCCCATCAGGATTATCCAAATTATTATCATTGACGCTAAAGACCAAGTAAACTCCTGAATTAGCTTTCCTTCCGTTATAATCTCTTCCATCCCAAATGGCTTGACCACCATTGGCTCGGGTTTCAAAAACCAACGTTCCACTTATGTCTGTGATTTTCACATGAGCATCTTGGGGTAATCCCCGAATAGCAATCGGTCCTTCGTAATCTGGACGCACAGGGTTCGGGAAAGCAAAAACTTCATTGTTGTGAACCTGGTTTCCCTTCGTTGCATCTCCTTGATAGGAAAGAATACCACTCCCCGTACCAATGAAAACTTCTCCCGTTTTATGATTGATGGTAATGTCAGTTATGTCATTGTCAAACAAGGGGCTGTTCTCTTCGGTAAAATGTAGAACTTCTTCGGTACCATCTTCCGAAAGGAGATACACACCATTGGTCGTACCGCACCATTTGCGGTTGGCTCCGTCAATAGTAATGCAACGAACGGTTTCTGATTCCAAAAGATGGGCAAGATTGCCATCAGCACGTTCTACGATCCTTTTTGTTCCCCTACAATTATTGTCGAATACATTGGCACCACATTCAAAAATGATAATACCATCTCCGGTTCCGACCCACATATCGCTATCTAAATCCATTGTAATATCAAAAACAGCTTCACTGGTTAATTCGCTATTGGTGGGGTTGAGCCATCGGACTTGGTTATCGGCATCATTGTTAAAATCATCACCTTCATTAAAGATGACCAAGCCATTATTGCTGGTTGTGAACCATTTGTTTCCTACCTCATCCAAAGTAAGTTTGCCTAAGAATTGGTTGGAAGTAAAAGGAAAAGATTTCCAATTGCCATCGGGTGTTCTGGCAACAATAGGATTAGGTGTATTGTGGTTGCTCATCCATAGAATACCATCTCTATCGAGTTCGATGCTGGGCACTCTATTGTTTTTAGGATCATCTCCCTGGGCATTGGTAAGAGGAGAATTCTCCCAATTGTAGAGGTCGAAATTTTCACCTTCAAGAATATAGAGCCCTCTTATGAAGGATGCTATATACACCGTACCATTTCCTTCGTCTACATCAACATCCAAAACATCATATAACTCTTCTAATTGTGGATTGTTGAATTGGTTGAAGGTAGTCCAATATCCATCCCTATACGAGGCAAAACCTGCTGGATTCAAACTATAATTCCAATTGGCTTTGATAGAACCATGGGCGACCCAAAGCGCATCGTCTACGTATTCCAAACTATGGCTGGAAACTGTAGTTGGAGAATTGAAATAAAATACTTCGGTCGAGCCATCATTGTGGTTGTAGGTTTTGAAATGGGCACCCAAATCTCCTAGCCAAAGAACATTGTTCTCATCTTCGACAGCCGAAGAACCTAGACCGGAAACGAAGAATTCATCGACGGTTCGTTCAAGGGTTCCATTATCCGAAAGGGAATAATAATGTTGTCTTAGATAAGGTGGCAGCAATAAATTAATGATGAGTTTATCATTGCCCGATTGTAGAAAATGAACCACGTAATCAGGTTCACTTAAAATATAATTCAGCGTATTATTCTGGTAGGTGAATAAGGAATCATTCACATCTAAAAATAAAGTATTGTTATGATTGTAGACCACATTGGTTGAATATTCCACAGGCAGGTTTTCTTCAGGACCCATCTTTTTCCACTTGCTGAAATCTAGTAAATTAAGCCCAGTCGTAGGAACGAAGTAAACACCTTCTTCCGATGCGGCATAGTAATGATTTCCATACTCCGTAAAGGTGTTGATTTTTACATTCGTGAAAGTGGTAAATTCAAATTCTTGGTTGGGGATGTTTAATTTCACAATTCCAAAACCGGTAGAAAAAAAAGCGGCATCACCGGAAAAGAAAATATCATAAATAGCCTTGTCTCCTTGTATGTTCAAATTTCTTTTGATATCATTCAAATTGACAACTCTTCGGGTTTCGGCATGGACCAAATCTATATTGCTATTATTATAGGCAACAACAATGACGTTATGTTCGGCACTATATTTCATGACTCTCACATCCACATCGCTCAGTCCATCAGTTTTATCTATGAACTCTGTTGAGTTATCCTCCTTGTTAAAAATCACAATGGATTTTTCATCCGCAAACCAAACTTCAGAAGGGGTTTGTGTTACATATTTACCGGTTGTATGAGGTAGATAGGAACGCCATTCTCCAATAGCGGCATTATCTTGGGCTTGAATGTTCAGGAAAAATATACTGAAAGAAAGTAGTAAAATGGCTTTATACATCATCTTGGAAAAAGTTATGCGTCAAAGATATAGGATAGAACGGTTAAGCCCTACATTTCTTGGCAGCATAAAACGATTTAACCCTATTTTTTCATGATAACAAAGGCAACTCTCCGGTTCATTTGTCGCCCGGTTTCCGTTTCGTTGGTGTCTATGGGGCGGGTGTCTCCGAACCCTTTATAATAAAGTCTCTCTTTCTCGATGCCATATAGTTTGAGATAATCGACAACAGCTTGTGCCCGATCTCTAGATAAACGGATATTGTATTTGTAGCTTCCCTGATTATCGGTATGTCCTTGTATTTCGATAATCATCGTGGGATTTTCCATTAGGACTTGTAATAGTTGGTTCAATTCCTTGTAAGATTGGGGTAATAACTCGGATTTGTCCGTTTCAAAGAAAATATTTTTGAGGGTGATGGTTTTACCTACGGTATATTCAATACAACAAAGGTCATCCTTTTTAATGGGTTGGGAAATAATAGGTTCTACCTTATGAACCTTCACATCATCAATATAATAATATCCATATTTGTAACTCTTAGGGTTGTTATCTGTTTGAGTTAGGCTATCTGGAAAGAAGTTTCCAATAATGAGATATTTGGAGGTATCGGTAGCCGTAAATTGACCTTCGACCTTATGCCAAATACCATTTCTAGCTCGGATAATATTTTTAGTGTGGATTTGGGGATTGGCTTCCATGACCTCATCCGTAATTTCATCCCTTTTATTGGGAGAAAAGTACATGCCCAGATTGTTCGTTAATTTAGAATCGGAAAGGGCAGTGGTATAGAATTCGGCATGATATCGTTGTCCCACCACCAAAGGTTCCATCATTTGGATTTGTAAATATTCCCTACAATGCGGCTTGCCATCTTTGCAACCAAAAACTGTAATTCCACTCATCGTTTTACCACTACGGGGGCGTTCGATACCAAAACCTTTTTGTGTCCAATAAATTGGAATCCTTACTTTGGGATGATAGATGTCGGGGGAGGCATGTGTAGGTGAAGACCAGAATTTCATGAGGCGGGAATAATCCTTGCCCTTGTAGAACCAGCCCAAGGGATAGGAAGAGAACTCTTCAAAACTACCGTTGGGAACCAGATTTTGTTGGGTATTGGCATACGTTGAAGGAGCTTGGGCACGCGCTCCAATAGCAAATAAGAAAAATAAGCCTATGACAAAGCATAATCTCATGGTTAATCCTTTCTTGTTGTTGTAGCCTAAACGCATAAAACCGCTTGGGTAGTTTCAAAATAAGGGTTTTTAATGATAAATGATAGTTTATTTTTTAAAAAAGGAGCAGATGAAACGATTGTTCGATACATTTGTTATGCTATATGTATAGATACAAAACATTCTTTATATCTCTAAAGTATAAAAACGACAGTGCGAAATGGATGCGAATGAAATCAATGAATTGAGGGATGCGATAAAAGCATCTCCTGAAAATATCCCACTTAGAAAATATCTGGCGAAAAGCCTTATCAAACTAAAGCGGTTTGAAGAAGCAGAATTGGAATATAAGAATGCCTTGAAGTTTGCTCCGAATGATAATGCCTTGAAATTGGGTTTGTGCCAAGCCTTCTGTGAACAAGAAAAAACGTCCTTGGGTTTGGTCATCATAGAGGAGCTCATCGAGCAATCGGCACCGCCGGCTTCTGCTTGGATCATTTATGCTCGTTTATTGATGCAGAGTAAGAATGCGAAAGGGGCAAAAGAGGCCTACGAAAATGGAATCGCTTTGGATGAAAACCTGAAAGATGCCTTCTTAGAATCCCAAATCAATTTATCATATCAAAAAGATGAACAGCCTGAACCTGCCAAAATCAAATTGGGTGGCTTTAATGGTGATGATGAAGATGAACGTTTGATCGAGATCGAACGTCCAGAAATTACATTCGAAGATGTGGGGGGTATGGATGCCATCAAGGAAGAAATCCGCATGAAAATCATACACCCTTTGAATCATCCCGAATTATATAAAATGTATGGGAAAAAAATTGGAGGAGGTTTATTGATGTATGGCCCTCCGGGTTGTGGTAAAACGCATTTGGCCCGTGCTACTGCCGGACAAGTGAATGCCAATTTTATTTCTGTCGGGATTAGTGATATTTTGGATATGTACCTCGGGCAAAGCGAACGGAATCTACACTCCATTTTCCAACGGGCCAGGGACATGAAACCTTGTGTGTTATTTTTTGATGAAGTGGATGCATTAGGAGCGAACCGTTCGGATATGAGGCAAAGTGCAGGGCGGCATCTGATCAATCAGTTCCTTGCCGAAATGGATGGAGTGGAATACGATAATGATGGGGTGCTCATTCTTGCGGCTACTAATGCGCCCTGGCATTTGGATGGTGCGTTTAGACGACCGGGTCGTTTTGATAGGATTCTTTTTGTTCCGCCACCGGACGATTTGGCTCGTGCCGCTGTCTTAAAAATCCAACTAGAAGGAAAACCTGTCGAAGATATCCAATATGAAAAAGTGGTGAAAAAAACACAAGAATATTCTGGTGCTGATATCAAGGCGTTAGTCGATATTGCCATTGAGTCTAAATTGGATGAGGCGATCCGTTCGGGCAAACCGATTCCTATCGGAACTAAAGACTTGGTTCAAGCTACAAAAAAACACGGACCCACCACCAAAGAATGGTTCTTGACGGCAAAAAATTATGCCTTGTTCGCCAACGAGGGTGGTTTGTATGATGATGTATTGAAATATTTGAAAATCAAAAAATAATCCTGACGGATGAACCAGCATTTCAAGAGGGCTCAAGTGCTTTATGAGCAGAATCGTTTGAAGGAAGCCGAAAAAGAATTAAATGCGGCTCTTTCGGTACAGCCCGAAGATTTCCAAGCCCACAATCTCATGACCTTCGTTTTGGCAGATCAGAAACGGAAGGAAGAGGCTTTGGAATCGGCAGAACGCACGATTCAAATTGTTCCTGATTGGGATTTTGCTTGGTATTCTTATGCTTATGCCCATTGGATTCAGGAAAAAAGAGGGGCTTCCGAAAAAGCGATGGATGCCATTAATCAAGCGATTCGTCTGGAACCTGAAAAAGCAGATTATTATCATCTGAAAGGAGAAATCAAATTTGGAAAAGCCAACTGGGACGAAGCGCTGGAAATGGCAGAAATGGCTTTGTCTTTAGAATCGGATCATGTAGGTGCCTTGAACCTGAGGGCGAAGTCTTTGGTGAAACTCAACCGAAAAGCAGATGCCAATGATACTTTGGATTATGCGATTCGAAATGATCCCGAAAATCCGAATACTCATGCCAACAAAGGTTGGGCTTTGGTAGAACGGGATCAATATGATGATGCCCTGGTCCATTTTCAAGAAGCACTTCGTCTGGACCCAGGAAACCAATGGGCAAGGGAAGGTTTGAAAAATGCCATTAAAGGAAAGAATGTTTTATACCGGGTTATTCTTAAATATTTTTTGTGGATTTCTAAACTCAGTGAGAAAAACCAATGGATTGTAATTATTGGTGCGTATTTGCTTTATCGGGGGGTACTGGAATTGTCGAGGAATTTCCCTTCGTTGGCTCCTTTGGCATATCCGATTATAATTGCCTATTTGGTGTTTGCCTTTTCTTCTTGGATTGCCATTCCGTTTTCTAATTTATTTTTGAGACTCCACCCTTTGGGAAAACACGCCCTTTCTCCTTTCGAAATTACAGGAAGTAATTTAATGGGAGCCTTTATTTTTGGAGCGGCCCTTTCTGGATTATCTTATTTAATAATCGGAAATTTCGGATTGTTATTATTAGCAGGTTGGTTTTTGTTGATGATGCTTCCCATAGGAGGGACATTTTCTCATGGCGATAATTTTAATTCCATTCGGAATTTAGCCATGTACACTTTAGGTTTGGGCATAGTGGGCTTGATTGGAATAGGGGGGCTGATCTTTTTTAACAATGGAAGCCTGTTTAATATGTGTTTAACGGTATTCGGTCTGGGTATTTTTGTTTTTGGTTTTGTGGCGAATTATTTAGTCATAAGGAAGTACTGAGTTATTCGACGGTCAATACTAAAAAAGTCTTTTTATAATCATACGTGTAAAAGAAAATATTATCGCCAAGTTTTGCTTTTTTTAGAATTTTCTTTTTAATAGGCGTATTGTTGATGTCGTACTGCATTTCATATTTTTTTCCTGTTTTCCCGATACTAATAAAATATTGGCTTTGGTAATTTTTTTTATCCAAATAATTTAATTGAATAGGCAATCCTTTTTGCTTGGGAGTAAGGATTTCTTGTAATTGTTGCAATGATATTTTACCCGTAGAAGAATAACCTTTTTTCGGATCATTTTTGGTCAGCCCTTCTAGTTCTATTTTATTCCAAAGGATGGAGGTTTGTAGGTTGTTCATTTCAAACCGGATGGGTAAGGTGAAGGAGGTACTTACAACGTTCCCATCTTTTTTCCCGGGTGTCCATAAAGGCATGGACTTAACGACCCGTAGCGCTTCCTCTCCGGTTCCTTCTCCCAGTTCTTTTAAAATTTCAGCATTTTTTATTTCTCCTTCTTTGCTGATGACGAAACGAATAATGACTTTTCCCACCAAATCATTTTGCAGGGCACTTTCTGGATATTTTAGATTTTTTCCGATGAATTTGAATAATTTTTTATCCGAACAAATTTTCCTTTCTTTTTCATTTTCGATGTTCTCACAACCCTTGAAAGTAGGAGCGATGTCAACAACAGTAAAAACTTTTTCAACAGAATCCGGTTGGAGACTGTCCGATAAAATCGAATAGCTGGAAAAATTATCTATTATTATTTCTCCTTCTGCTTGAAGGGTTATATTTGAAAATAAAATGCAAAGTACCCATGTTAAAAACCTCATCATAATTCGTTCTCGTATTAATCTTTGTGGCAAGATACAATTAAAACGAAATAAATAAAAAAACGATCCCAATATCTTTGGAATCGTTTTTAATAAAATATTTTGCTTCGTTATTTTTCAGAATCACAGGGCTTTTTTTTATTGGAAGGGCCTTTGCTTTTTTCATCCGATAATTTGAATTTTACGGGTATAATAAATTCTACCCGAACCATTTTTCCTTCATGTATGCCAGGATTCCATTTGTCCATGCTTTGAATCGCCTTCACAGCTTCTTGTGCCGTGCCGTGTCCGGGATCTCTCAAAATAAGATCTTCTATTTGCTCAGGAAATGAAACCGAACCATCTTTCTCTACAATGGAACGAATAACAGCTATACCTTCAATACCCTTTTTTCTAGCCTCTTCCGGATATGTTATGTGTTTGGAAATGTGTTGGATAATATTCATGTCTGAGCATTTTTTTTTAGCTTCTCCTTCCAACTCTAAGCAGTCGCCATAAGTAGGCATGACATCCGGTTTTTTTATGATTTTATCATTTTGTTCAAGGCTGGAAAGCGTAAAAGAAAACAATAAAATGGAGAAAAATAAAAAGGCACTAAAAATTGAAATGTGTTTTGTATTCATGATTTATGAATTTAAAAATTAGAAAATATAATGTCTGTTCTTTTTTCAATTCTGGAAAAGAATAATTTGTTTTTAAACATGAGAAACCTATTCTCTCAAGAGAATTTTCCTGAGTGTGGATGTTTTTTGGGTGCTTAATTATGATTAATCGCTTAACTTAAATCGTATAGGTAATGTAAATTGTATATCTGTTCTTTTTCCATTGACAACGCCCGGGTGCCATTGTTCAAAAGACTGGACAACACGCAAAGCTTCTTCGCCACAACCACTTCCGGGATCTCTTAGAATGGTTTTTTCTACATTTGGATCGAAATATAAGGAACCATCTTTTTTTACAATAAACCGGATAACGGCCATTCCCTCAATGCCCTTTTTTCTGGCATCTTCCGGGTATTTGACATGACTAGAAATAAATTGTATGATATTAGAGTCGGAACATTTTTTTCTTTCTTCATTTTGTAAATCCAGACAGTTGCCATAAGTTGGCATGATATCAGGAATAATGTTTTCTTTTGGATGATTAGGGAGAATAGATGGAGCTATGTTTTGGGTCGAAAAAAAACTGATGAGTAGAAAAATAATAGGTATGATCGAAAAATAAATAAAACCATTTTTTTTATTCTTATTTTTTTCTGAAATCATAACCAATCTTTTTTTGATCATCGAAGAAAAAGAATTGCTTAAAATTGGTTTTTGATGGAATTGCAATTCTTCGATTAATAATTTGGCATACTCATATTTTGATGGTGCAATCGAAGATACAATATCATCGGCAATAAATTCATGGTTCTCTCTTAAGCATTTTTGATACAAATAAATGATCGGATTAAACCAATTGAAAATACATAATATTTCCATAATGATGACATCTAATGAATGCCATTGTCTTACATGTACGAGTTCGTGTTGAAGGATAAGATCCGAATTGTTTTTGTCATGTCTAGAATTAAAGAAAATCCAATTAAAAAAAGAGGAGGTATCTTGTTCGTTAGTATGTAATGTTTTTAATCCCCCTTTTTCAGTTTTTTCCGATTGTTGGATAATGCGTTTTATTTTATTTAATTTGAAGAAAAGTCGAGTTGAGAAAAATGTAACGCCTAGTACATAAATAGAAATTATAATTTCCTTGCAAGAGAATGTGAGGAATACCCCACCCTTATCCATTTGGGTATTAAATTCGATGGTTAAATATTGGGCTGTATTGATGGCAGAAGAAATAACTGCCGTTTCTTGAGGATAGGATTGTATATGTAGCAGGGGTATGAAAAAAGAGAGGAGTGCCCCCGACAACAAATAAATTCTATTGATTTGGAAAAAAGTGTTTTTTTGGAAAAACATTTTATACATTATATAAAATACAAACAAACAAATGCTGCTTTCCAATAAATATTGGGCAGTGGGTGGGAACTGTATCATGGCCTTACTTTTTTTCTTGTTCTTTTATTTTATCCAAAATGCCATTCAATTCTTCTAAATCGACATTCTCTTCTTTTACGAAATAGGACATGAGTTGCTCCATTGAACCACCGAAGTAATGGTTCATCATTTTATGCAATGATGTTTTTCGATAGTCTTCCTTTTTTAGAATGGGGTAATAACGATGGGTCTTTCCGAAGGAATCATGTCCGATATATTCCATGCTTTCCAATTTTCGAACAATGGAAGAAATAGTATTATAAGGGGGGGCGGGCTGACCCATTTCAGCAATAATTTCTTTGACAAATGCCTTTTCTAGTTTCCAAAGAATCCGCATCACTTCTTCTTCTTTATGTGTAAGTTGATGTTTCATAAAAAATGATTATACATTATCAAGTACAATACAAACATAATAACTAAAATCTAGTTTGTCAACTATTTTTTAGTTTGTTAACTAAATTTTAGTTGTGCGAAATAGGGAAACATGAGTCATCCCGAATTTTTG